>NZ_CP125984.1:907500-1142500 GCF_050859005.1 Sporosarcina sp. UB5 | reverse complement strand
CATTCTTTACCCAATCAAAACACTCAGCCGGCCTCATTCAGTTCGTATGCCTTTTTCAATTCATCAGACATGCTTAGATAACGATCTAAATACCAACGGTTTTTTTTCGTTAATTTCTCGATACGCTTATATAACAAATATCGCACCCTTTACATTTCTTGCGGTCATACGCATGCCATTCCTTCTGCACTTTCCTCGAACTTCATCAAGTACCCAGTAGATATAACGACAAAAATGAAGAATCCTCCGGATTTTTAAACACAAAAAAACCACTCCCCAAAGGGAATGGCTTTGGCCCGGCGACGTCCTACTCTCACAGGGGGAAGCCCCCTACTACCATCGGCGCTGAAGAGCTTAACTTCCGTGTTCGGTATGGGAACGGGTGTGACCTCTTCGCCATCGTCACCAGACAATTGAACGATACTTGTTCGTTCAAAACCGGATAAAACCAACATTGTTGCTGAACTTCAAGTTCAACCGTACTTAATTAACTTATAAGGTTAAGTCCTCGATCGATTAGTATCCGTCAGCTGCACGTGTCGCCACGCTTCCACCCCGGACCTATCCACCTCATCTTCTTTGAGGGATCTTACTTACAAATGTAATGGGAAATCTCATCTTGAGGGGGGCTTCATGCTTAGATGCTTTCAGCATTTATCCCGTCCATACATAGCTACCCAGCGATGCCTTTGGCAAGACAACTGGTACACCAGCGGTATGTCCATCCCGGTCCTCTCGTACTAAGGACAGCTCCTCTCAAATTTCCTGCGCCCGCGACGGATAGGGACCGAACTGTCTCACGACGTTCTGAACCCAGCTCGCGTACCGCTTTAATGGGCGAACAGCCCAACCCTTGGGACCGACTACAGCCCCAGGATGCGATGAGCCGACATCGAGGTGCCAAACCTCCCCGTCGATGTGGACTCTTGGGGGAGATAAGCCTGTTATCCCCGGGGTAGCTTTTATCCGTTGAGCGATGGCCCTTCCATGCGGAACCACCGGATCACTAAGCCCGTCTTTCGACCCTGCTCGACTTGTAGGTCTCGCAGTCAAGCTCCCTTATGCCTTTGCACTCTACGAATGATGTCCAACCATTCTGAGGGAACCTTTGGGCGCCTCCGTTACACTTTAGGAGGCGACCGCCCCAGTCAAACTGCCCACCTGACACTGTCTCCTGCCCGGATCACGGGCAAGGGTTAGAAGTCCAATACAGCCAGGGTAGTATCCCACCATTGCCTCCTCCGAAGCTGGCGCTCCGGATTCCAAGGCTCCTACCTATCCTGTACAGGCTGCACCGGAATTCAATATCAGGCTACAGTAAAGCTCCACGGGGTCTTTCCGTCCTGTCGCGGGTAATGCGCATCTTCACGCATATTATAATTTCACCGAGTCTCTCGTTGAGACAGTGCCCAGATCGTTACGCCTTTCGTGCGGGTCGGAACTTACCCGACAAGGAATTTCGCTACCTTAGGACCGTTATAGTTACGGCCGCCGTTTACTGGGGCTTCAATTCGAAGCTTCGCTTGCGCTGACCTCTCCTCTTAACCTTCCAGCACCGGGCAGGCGTCAGCCCCTATACGTCACCTTACGGTTTTGCAGAGACCTGTGTTTTTGCTAAACAGTCGCCTGGGCCTATTCACTGCGGCTCTCTCGGGCTTTAACACCCTACCAGAGCACCCCTTCTCCCGAAGTTACGGGGTCATTTTGCCGAGTTCCTTAACGAGAGTTCTCTCGATCACCTTAGGATTCTCTCCTCGCCTACCTGTGTCGGTTTGCGGTACGGGCACCTCCCGCCTCGCTAGAGGCTTTTCTTGGCAGTGTGAAATCAGGGACTCCGGGGATAATTCCCCTCGCCATCACAGCTCAATGTTATAGAAACGGGATTTGCCTCGTTTCACACCTCACTGCTTGGACGCGCATAACCAACAGCGCGCTCACCCTATCCTTCTGCGTCCCCCCATTGCTGATAACGGCGGGGAGGTGGTACAGGAATATCAACCTGTTGTCCATCGTCTACGCCTTTCGGCCTCGACTTAGGTCCCGACTAACCCTGAGCGGACGAGCCTTCCTCAGGAAACCTTAGGCATTCGGTGGAAGGGATTCTCACCCTTCTTTCGCTACTCATACCGGCATTCTCACTTCCAAGCGCTCCACCAGTCCTTACGGTCTAGCTTCGACGCCCTTGGAACGCTCTCCTACCACTGACACCATAGGTGTCAATCCGCAGTTTCGGTGATCTGTTTAGCCCCGGTACATTTTCGGCGCAGCGCCACTCGACCAGTGAGCTATTACGCACTCTTTAAATGGTGGCTGCTTCTAAGCCAACATCCTGGTTGTCTGGGCAGCGCCACATCCTTTTCCACTTAACAGATACTTGGGGACCTTAACTGGCGGTCTGGGCTGTTTCCCTCTCGACTACGGATCTTATCACCCGCAGTCTGACTCCCAAACATAAATCATCGGCATTCGGAGTTTGTCTGAATTCGGTAACCCGGGATGGGCCCCTAGTCCAAACAGTGCTCTACCTCCGAGATTCTTTCGTTTGAGGCTAGCCCTAAAGCTATTTCGGAGAGAACCAGCTATCTCCAGGTTCGATTGGAATTTCACCGCTACCCACACCTCATCCCCGCACTTTTCAACGTACGTGGGTTCGGGCCTCCAGTAAGTGTTACCTTACCTTCACCCTGGACATGGGTAGATCACCTGGTTTCGGGTCTACGACCCCATACTCATTCGCCCTATTCAGACTCGCTTTCGCTGCGGCTCCGCATTCGCTGCTTAACCTTGCATGGAATCGTAACTCGCCGGTTCATTCTACAAAAGGCACGCCATCACCCATTAACGGGCTCTGACAACTTGTAGGCACACGGTTTCAGGTTCTATTTCACTCCCCTTCCGGGGTGCTTTTCACCTTTCCCTCACGGTACTGGTTCACTATCGGTCACTAGGGAGTATTTAGCCTTGGGAGATGGTCCTCCCGGATTCCGACGGAATTTCACGTGTTCCGCCGTACTCAGGATCCACTCTGGAGGGGACGGACTTTCGACTACGGGGCTATTACCCGCTATGGCAGACCTTTCCAGGCCTCTTCGTCTAATCCGTCCCTTTGTAACTCCGTATAGAGTGTCCTACAACCCCAGGAAGCAAGCTTCCTGGTTTGGGCTCTTCCCGTTTCGCTCGCCGCTACTAAGGGAATCGATGTTTCTTTCTCTTCCTCCGGGTACTTAGATGTTTCAGTTCTCCGGGTGTGCCTCGTTTACGCTATGTATTCACGTAAACGTACTACCCCATTACGGGCAGTGGGTTTCCCCATTCGGAAATCTTCGGATCACAGCTTACTTACAGCTCCCCGAAGCATATCGGTGTTAGTGCCGTCCTTCATAGGCTCCTAGTGCCAAGGCATCCGCCGTGCGCCCTTTCTAACTTAACCTTTATACAGATTTCAAAAAGCTATTCGCTTCTCAAAACCCTCGGGTGTTTACCTCGGTATAGCGATATACTTTGGTAAACGTTAAAAAAGTATTGTTCAATCACTAAGTGATCGACTCGGTTGATTACTTGATGTTTTGTTGCTTCAATGTCGTTTTATCCAGTTTTCAAAGAACAAGTTTCGAAAGTGCATCCTAATGGATGAACCTTCAAAACTGAACGCAAAACGTCAACGTATGAACCAAAGGTTCATATTCCGTAATTATCCTTAGAAAGGAGGTGATCCAGCCGCACCTTCCGATACGGCTACCTTGTTACGACTTCACCCCAATCATCTGTCCCACCTTCGGCGGCTGGCTCCCGTAAGGGTTACCCCACCGACTTCGGGTGTTACAAACTCTCGTGGTGTGACGGGCGGTGTGTACAAGACCCGGGAACGTATTCACCGTGGCATGCTGATCCACGATTACTAGCGATTCCGGCTTCATGCAGGCGAGTTGCAGCCTGCAATCCGAACTGGGAACGGTTTTATGGGATTGGCTCCCCCTCGCGGGTTCGCAGCCCTTTGTACCGTCCATTGTAGCACGTGTGTAGCCCAGGTCATAAGGGGCATGATGATTTGACGTCATCCCCACCTTCCTCCGGTTTGTCACCGGCAGTCACCTTAGAGTGCCCAACTGAATGCTGGCAACTAAGATCAAGGGTTGCGCTCGTTGCGGGACTTAACCCAACATCTCACGACACGAGCTGACGACAACCATGCACCACCTGTCACCGCTGTCCCCGAAGGGAAAGACATGTCTCCATGCCGGTCAGCGGGATGTCAAGACCTGGTAAGGTTCTTCGCGTTGCTTCGAATTAAACCACATGCTCCACCGCTTGTGCGGGTCCCCGTCAATTCCTTTGAGTTTCAGCCTTGCGGCCGTACTCCCCAGGCGGAGTGCTTAATGCGTTAGCTGCAGCACTAAGGGGCGGAAACCCCCTAACACTTAGCACTCATCGTTTACGGCGTGGACTACCAGGGTATCTAATCCTGTTTGCTCCCCACGCTTTCGCGCCTCAGCGTCAGTTACAGACCAGAAAGCCGCCTTCGCCACTGGTGTTCCTCCACATCTCTACGCATTTCACCGCTACACGTGGAATTCCGCTTTCCTCTTCTGTACTCAAGTCCTCCAGTTTCCAATGACCCTCCACGGTTGAGCCGTGGGCTTTCACATCAGACTTAAAGGACCGCCTGCGCGCGCTTTACGCCCAATAATTCCGGACAACGCTTGCCACCTACGTATTACCGCGGCTGCTGGCACGTAGTTAGCCGTGGCTTTCTGACGAGGTACCGTCAAGGTACGGGCAGTTACTCCCGTACTTGTTCTTCCCTCGCAACAGAGCTTTACGATCCGAAAACCTTCTTCGCTCACGCGGCGTTGCTCCATCAGACTTTCGTCCATTGTGGAAGATTCCCTACTGCTGCCTCCCGTAGGAGTCTGGGCCGTGTCTCAGTCCCAGTGTGGCCGATCACCCTCTCAGGTCGGCTACGCATCGTCGCCTTGGTAGGCCGTTATCCCACCAACTAGCTAATGCGCCGCGGGCCCATCCTGCAGTGACAGCCGAAACCGTCTTTCAGAGTTCTTCCATGCGGAAGAACTGATTATTCGGTATTAGCCCCGGTTTCCCGGAGTTATCCCCATCTGCAGGGCAGGTTGCCCACGTGTTACTCACCCGTCCGCCGCTAATATCAGGGAGCAAGCTCCCCTCAATTCGCTCGACTTGCATGTATTAGGCACGCCGCCAGCGTTCGTCCTGAGCCAGGATCAAACTCTCCATAATAGAGAAATTCGAGTAGCTCGAGTTTCTTGCTGGCATCATTTAAGATGTCAATTTTGAATCCGAAGATTCATTTGTTCTTTTCACCGACAGAGTCGGCTTCAGAACTTTATTTGTTGACGTTTTGCTGTTCAGTTTTCAAGGTTCATTGTTAATCGCTTCGTTCAGAAGCAACTTTTATATAATACCATTTTCGCAACTTCATTGTCAACATCTTTTTTCAAAATGTTTTTCAGCAGTTATTTGCTTACCAGAAGTGCAACGTTATTTACTATACCAGCTTGTCTATTTGATTGCAATACTTTTTTACAAAAAAACATTTCCTCCTAATTTCAAGAGGATTTACGGAAGCAAAGGCTTATGTTGTACACGTTTCATCCGTTGACTTTAAAAATGCCCCTTCTCTATAGAAGAGACATTCACTATAGAAAGAGCGCAAATGTAAATAACGCGGCGAATCCCGGAATTCCCAATATGGCTAATAGGAGCCCTGACGCGATATTCACCGGAAAATAGATGCCTATAAATCCTCCTACAATATTCAAGATGAAAAGTGCTAGAAAAGCGAATGCCAAGCGAAACCAAAATATAGATAGACGCTCGGACAGTTTCTTGATTTGTTTTTTATCCATCATCAGTAATAGGATTAAAATCATCCCGATGATGGTGATGCCGATAATTTTCATAGAAAGCGCCCCTTTCGACTAATAGTCTACTCTATGCGCTTCCCTAGAAAATTATCACGTTCTGTCTCAGTTGACGTTTATTTGAAGTTTATTCGCGATCTATACGAAGCTGGCGTTCCTTTGCTTCTTTAAATAAATGAAAATACTTGCTTTCAGCTATCTTCCTTCGTACCATCACTTCTTGATTATAATCATTTAAGTAATTCTCAATTTCCCTCGCCTGTTCCCACTCTTCCTTCATTTCTAGCAGTAGGTTGTAAAGCTGGGCATCAAATTCCCTTTTTATTTTTCTCTTTCGGCCAAACATAGGCGTTGACCCCCTATAATTCCCTGCGCCCTTCAAGAGCTTTTGATAATGTCACTTCATCCGCATATTCAAGATCTCCTCCGACAGGAAGGCCGTGTGCAATTCTCGTAGTCGTAATGCCCGATGGTTTTACGAGCCTTGAAATGTACATTGCTGTAGCTTCTCCTTCAATTGTCGGGTTTGTCGCCAATATTAATTCTTCCACTTCTTCATCCTGAAGGCGAGTCAATAAGGAAGGGACATTAATATCTTCGGGACCAACACCGTCCATCGGGGAGATTGCGCCATGTAGGACGTGGTACATTCCGTTGTAGTCCCTCATCTTTTCCATTGCAATGACGTCTTTCGGGTCTTGGACGACGCAAATCATCGTCCGGTCACGAGATTGGTCTTGGCAAATTTGACACGGGTCTATGTCGGTTATATGCCCACAAACTGTACAGAAACGCAGATTCCGTTTTGCGTCGACGAGTGCTTTAGCAAAGTCGAGCACTGTATCTTCTTTCATGCTTAATACAAAAAACGCCAGACGGCCCGCTGTTTTCGGGCCGATGCCTGGCAGTTTCATGAAACTATCAATCAGTTTCGATATCGGTTCAGGATAATGCATGTCTTTTCCTCCTAGAACATTCCAGGCAGGTTCAATCCTTTCGTGAATTGTCCCATTGTGGAGTTCGTTAGTTCTTCAGCTTGCTTCATTGCTTCATTTGTTGCAATTACAACAAGGTCCTGCAGCATTTCCACATCTTCCGGATCGACGACGGATGGATCGATAGTAACTTCAAGCACTTCTTTATGGCCTGAAACGATTACTTTCACCATGCCGCCTCCCGCTGTACCTTCAAGACGCTTTTCACCAAGTTCTTCTTGGGCTTCCGCCATTTTCTTTTGCATTTTCTGCATTTGTTTCATCATGCCTTGCATATTTCCCATACCACGCATTGTGATTTCCTCCTCAATATTGTTTAATCATCATGTACTTTAATGAATTCCTTGCCAAACATTCTTTCTGCTTCCGCAACGATTGGATCATCGTTCAACTGCTCGGCTTCCTGAACGAACGAAGGGATTTCCTCCGCACCTTCATTGCCCTCGCCAGTCGCCTCATCCGTCCCGTCCTGTTGCTTCATCAAACCATTGTTCCGAATGAACTCTTCTCTAACCTTCAGCCAGCCATCCTCCGGAACATACACGACATCATATGCCTTGCCGGTTCGTGTGCGAAGGGCTTCTGATAGACCTGACTTAAGCGAGGAATTTTCCGAAGCCATTAGGCAATGGATTTCATACTTGAATTTTAACACAAAAGCATTGTCGGATGCCGCAACAGGTTCAGTTTCTTCGAGGAGTGCAGAGTGGGATCGTTGCAACGTCTGCATCATAGACGCCCATTCTTCCCGGATCACTTGGATGTCTTGACGGGTGGCGCCTTTTAGCACTTCATTTATCTTTCCGGTCGGTATTCTGAACGACTGTGATGATTTTGAAGCGTTTCTTTTCGGCTGTGCAGTAGCCGGAGCATTTTCTGCAGGACGAACCCCGTTTGCGAGCTGTTGCTGTAGATCCGCTATGACGCGTTCGAGGCTTTCCACCTTTTGAGCAAGATGCGGATCAACCGTTTGATTGCCCACGGGTACAGCCGGTCCCTCCAGATGGATCATTTTTAGCAATGCTGATTCCACATACACTTTTGCATGGTTTGAGAATCGCATTTCCTGTTGTGTCTTTGAAAGGATGTCTATGAATGAATAGAGAGTTTCCGGTTCAAATGTATTCGACATAGATACGAATCGTTCATCCCCTGAAATCAGTTCAAGTAGTTCAACCAATTCTGGAGCTGTTCTTAATAGAAGGAGATCCCTGAAAAAGGTTATGAGATCCTCTGCTAAACGAGATATATCCTTCCCTTCCGCGATGAGCTGATCGAGCAGCGTCAATGCAGCTGCAGCGTCTTTCGAGTGAAGCGCTTCTGCCAATTGGTAGAATATATCTTCCCCGATTGACCCAGTGACGAGCAGTGCGCTTTCCGCTGTTAGCCGATCCCCGCTAAATGATACTACTTGGTCGAGCATACTAAGCGCATCGCGCATTCCGCCTGATGCGGCTTGTGCGATGACTTTCAATGCTCCTTCATCCGCCTCAATTCCGACATCGTCCAACACCTGTCTCATCCGATCGACAATTTCAGCCGACGTAATCGGTTTGAAGTCAAATCGTTGGCAGCGGGAAATGATGGTTAACGGTAGCTTGTGAGGCTCTGTCGTCGCCAAGATAAATACTGCGTGCGACGGCGGCTCTTCCAACGTTTTTAATAGAGCGTTAAACGCCGAATTAGATAACATATGCACTTCATCAATAATATATACTTTAAAACGCGCATTCGATGGAGCGAATCGGACTTTCTCGATAATGTCACGTATTTCCTCCACTCGTGAGTTTGAAGCGGCGTCAAACTCGATGACATCCGTGTTCGACCCTTCCGTCACGCTAATGCATGTAGGACACTCATTACACGGCTCACTCGCCGGACCGTTCTCGCAATTCAATGCCTTTGCAAAAACCTTTGCAGCACTCGTCTTTCCTGTCCCCCTCGGTCCTGAAAACAGATAAGCATGGGACGTCTTATTGTGCAACAAGGCGTTTTGCAATGTCTGTTTGACGTGTCGCTGTCCGGACATCTCACTGAACGACTGTGGGCGGTAAACACGATAAAAAGCCTGATAAACCACCATTCCCCCTCCTTTCTTTGTCGAGCAATAGTGTTTTTATTATAGCATAGATGAACGTAACATCCAGCTTCGACGGCCAGATGCTCGGGGTCATAAGTCAGCCACGTTGTGCTCGTAACGCTGCGCTTTTACTCGCAAAAGCCGTTCTTCGTGACGGCTTTCGCTTTAGGCATAAAAAAACTCGCCCGATAAACGGACGAGTTGAATTTGTATAGTTAAAGCCGTGCACCTTCCTTCGACTGCCGCACATAAGCGTTACTCCTGTCGCCAGCTCAGCCTAGGCTGCCCCGCGGCACATGAGAAATACCACTTAATGCTGCTTCCTTCCGGACCTGACATGGTTCATGGGTTCCCATTGCGCAGGACCCAGACGTCAACACTACGTGCAAGAGGCAGACCCTACATGCGGACAGCCTCAGAGAAGGGATTCAGTCTTGCTAGAGCGGATTGCAAGTTACAGGGCACCGCTACCTCCCCACCTAGCACGGCTCTCTTAGTATACATGTTTTTGTGGATAAAATCAACCTACCGTCTATGAAAAGCGACAGACATAAGGCAAAGATGCTCAGTGGCGCACTTTAGCACAGTGCAGCTTTGACTTATGACCCGAACATCTCTCACCTGTTGTTGGACTTTGAAACTTCTATCTTAATTTGCGGGAAATGGCTGCTTGAATCGAAGCCCGTCACAAAGAACGGCTTTTGTGAGTACTAGGAATGAAGTGTTCTCGTTTATTGCCGAAGAGTTCTCGTTCATCATGGAAGAGTTCTCATTTACGGCGAAAGAGTTCTCATTCTCTACGGAAGAGTTCTCGCTTATGACGAAAAAGTTCTCGTTCTCCGCGGAGGAGTTCTCATTTACGACGATAAAGTTCTCATTCTCTACAGAAAAGTTCCCGTTTACGCCGTTAAAGTTCTCGTTTCCCTTGAATAAATTCTCGTCCTCCTCGATTAAGTCTCATCCCTCTCACAAATGACAGATTTTCATGAATTCATTTACTAAAACAACCTGCATATAAGTAGTTGACACGTTAAATGAATCATGATAAATTATGTCTTGTTGATACGGAGGAATACCCAAGCCTGGCTGAAGGGATCGGTCTTGAAAACCGACAGGGGTGTTAAAGCCCGCGGGGGTTCGAATCCCTCTTCCTCCGCCATACATTTTAAAAAAGCGCATAAGTTGGAGAATCTGTTACATTAGATGTAATGGATTTTTTTTATTTTAAACCTAAAAAGATGCCTCGCCAGCTATTGGCTAAGAGGCATCTTTTTTTATGGTTGACCCTATAGGGGAGGGAGTTGTCGCAATTCCTTTGTAATATGGGAATTCTTTTTCCAGCTTCTTTGCAATTTCCTCCTCAGTCCCTTCCTTTACGGCTATAAACAAGGATGGACCTGCACCGCTAATTGTCATGCCATAGGCACCAATTTCATGGCAATAGGCACGGATTTCGTCAAATTTCGGGAATAGCTTTTTGCGATACGGCTCGTGGAAAACGTCTTTTTCCATCATCCGGCCCGCGAGCTTCCAGTCACCGGTAGCCATTGCCGTTGTCATCATACTACTGGCCGCATTTCCTGCGACTGCTTCGGAATGCGACAACTCCTTTGGAAGAAGATCTCTTGATTCCTCGGTCCCGAGCGCCTTCGGAGGTACGAGGATGACTACACCGATAGTAGGTCGTGGCAATTGGATAATTTCCAATTCGTCTGATGTGAAGTACGTAACCGTTATTCCTCCAAGCAATGCTGCGATCACATTGTCCGAATGCCCTTCCAGTTCGCTTCCGATCCGCGCTATCTCGATAGGTTTCAAGTTTAGCCCGAGAATCCTATCTGCAATGACGATGCCTGCAGCGATCGCAGTTGCGCTGCTGCCGAGTCCTTTGCCAAGAGGGATGTCGGATGTAACATGCAACGCGTGTGGAAGAACTTCCTTGTTGTATCTTCCTGCCACGTCTTGAATCGTTTGGACAATTAAGTTCGTGTCGTCTGCTGGCAAATCTGCATATTCTTCCCCATCGTAGTGAACGTTCCATTCTAAAGACTTCTTTACGTCAACGGTCATATACAAGGAAAGCGCCATTCCGACACTGTCATACCCGGGTCCCAAGTTCGCCGTCGTTGCCGGAACAACGGCCGTAAATAATGGCCCTTCCATTAGTCCGAGGCCTCTTCATTCAATTCGTTTAAGAATGCATCGAACTGCTCCTTCGATAAGAAAGCTTTTCCTTCATTCACATGGATGGCCGTTTCAGGATCCTTTAGTCCATTCCCAGTAAGTACGCCAACAATTGTCGTTCCTTTTTCAATTAACCCTGCATCAAGACGTTTCTTAATGCCTGCAATTGTCGCGCAAGAGGCTGGTTCCGCAAAAACGCCATCAGTTGAAGCGAGCAAGCTGTATGCTTCTAAAATTTCCTCGTCGGTAGCAGATAAAATATCTCCACCGGATTCATCAAGCGCTGCTGTCGCTAAGTTCCAGCTTGCAGGATTCCCAATCCGAATAGCTGTTGCGACTGTTTCAGGCTCTTCAAATACACGGTCATAGACGATTGGAGCAGCCCCGTCCGCTTGTACACCTAACAGTTTTGGCGTACCCGATCCTTTTTTCGCGTCATATTCCTTAAAGCCTTTCCATGCAGCAGAAATATTTCCTGCATTCCCGACCGGCAACGCGAAAATATCCGGTACTTTCCCTAATTGCTCAATCGTTTCGAATGCAATCGTCTTTTGGCCTTCTAACCGGTAAGGGTTTACTGAGTTGACGAGAGCGACTTTCCCTTCCCCTGCTTCACGTACCATGCGTAACGCCTCGTCGAAGTTCCCTTCGATTGCTACAATTTCCGCGCCATACATTTTCGCCTGCGCTAGTTTCCCGAGCGCAATCCGTCCTTCCGGGATGACGACGATTGTGCGCATCCCCGCGCGTGCGCCGTACGCTGCAGCTGAAGCAGATGTATTGCCCGTGGAGGCGCAAATGAGCGCGGTTTTTCCTTCTTCTTTCGCTTTAGCGACAGCCATCACCATGCCGCGATCCTTAAAAGAGCCTGTTGGGTTTGTCCCTTCTGTTTTAACGTACAGGTTAACGCCCCATTGTTCGGAGAGATTTTTCAAATGGATGAGTGGTGTGTTTCCTTCCTGCAATGTGAGTTCTGGCGTATTATCAGTCACCGGTAGCCATTCTTTGTATTCTTCGATTAATCCATTCCATCTTCTCATCTTTTTTCGCCCTCCACTCGGTAGTAGCTAACAACGCCGATGACTTCCGGTGTGTTATGCAGTTCATTCATGATGTCTAAATGCTGTTGTCGTGAAATGCTATGGGTGATCATGATTAAGTCGACGCCGCCATTGTTGTTTCCTTCATGCTGAACGACGGTTGCTAGGCTTGCCCCATGTTCGCTGTAAATCGCTGATAGTTTCGTCAGCACGCCCACCTCGTCTTTTACAGAAATTCTGTGGAAGTAGCGGCCGATAATTTGGTTGTCATCTTTTACTTTGTATGCAAATTGCGGTGCGTGTGGTCGTTTTCCATTCACGCCAAGCAATAAATTGCGGCATGCTGCTACGATATCCCCTGTAACAGATGTTGCTGTCGGCAATGAACCTGCCCCCGGTCCGTAGAACATTGTCTCTCCGACCGCATCTCCATATACATAAACTGCATTGAATTCATTATTAACAGAGGCAAGCGGATGCGAGTTTTGAATGAACACCGGTTCTACGGAAATTTCAATTCCATCGTCATCTTTTTTCGCGGAACCTGCCATTTTCACGGTGAAGCCAAACTGCTCTGCCAATGCGAGGTCGCCACCCTGGATATCTTTCATTCCTCTTACATAGACGTCCTCCAAACGGACTTCCGTCGAAAATACGAGCGACGCAAGGATTGCCATTTTCCTAGCCGCGTCAATCCCGTCGACATCCGCCGACGGGTCAGCCTCTGCATACCCGAGCTCTGTTGCTTCTGCTAACGCCTCTTCATATGTTTTGTTTTCGTGTTTCATTTTCGTCAAAATGAAGTTCGTCGTTCCATTGACGATACCTGTTAGCGCGCGGATTCGATCAGATGCAAGTCCGTCTTCAAGCGTTCGGATAAGCGGGATACCACCTCCGACACTAGCTTCATAGAACAGGTCGCATTTATGCTCATCTGCAAGTTTCAGTAGATCATGACCGAATTGTGCCATGACATCCTTGTTCGCCGTCACGACTCCTTTTCCTGCACGAAGAGACTTTTCGATTGCCTGTTTTGCTTCGCTTGTCCCGCCAATTACTTCCACAATGAGGTCAATTGTTGGATCTTCAATCACTTCATCTAGATCGGTCGTGAACGTATCGGGTGACAGTTCGGTCTCCCTTTTTTTGGTTGCATCTTTTACAAGAACTTTTTTTATTTTAACTGGAACGCCTAATTTATGGCTCAAATCATCTTGGTGCCTATGAAGAATCTCAGCTACACCGCCACCTACGACCCCAAATCCGAGTAAACCGATATTAATTTCTTTTATCATATTTGACGATTCCCCTTACCGTATGTACACTATGGAAAAACAATCGTTCTTCGCATAAAGACATTATAGAGAAATAAGCTTTCAAAAACAACCCCTTTTATGGTAAAGTTCAAGATATCGTGAAACTGTATAATTTATAAAAGAATGGATCTGATGAATATGAAAGTATGTAAATTCGGCGGCACATCTGTTGCAACAGCCGAGCAGATTAGAAAAGTCGTCGACATTGTAATTTCTGACAGTGACCGTAAGATTGTAGTTGTTTCAGCTCCCGGCAAACGCTTTTCAGATGATACTAAAGTTACTGACCTCCTCATCCAGCTCGGGGAGAAGGCTTTAGCGAATGGAAATACGGAGAGTGATTTACTAGAAGTCGTCGATCGGTTCCGTTCCATTGCGGAAAGTCTTGGCCTAGACGGCACTATCGTTGAAAAGATTGAGCTCGATTTACGTGGCCGGCTCTCTCGTCATAAAGAAGACACCTTATTGTTCATGGATACGATGAAAGCGGCTGGCGAGGATAATAATGCGAAATTGATTGCTGCCTATTTTCAACTAATCGGGGTGGAGGCAAAGTATGTTTGCCCTCGAGAAGGTGGATTGCTCGTAAACGATCGGCCGGAGCGTGTTCGGGCGTTGCCTGAAGGGGACGAACGACTTGCTAAATTGCGTGATGAGCCGGGAATCATTGTCTTTCCAGGATTTTTTGGTTACACAGAAGACGGAACACTCCGTACATTCAATCGGGGTGGATCAGATATTACCGGTTCAATTATTGCTGCAGCTGTAAAAGCCGATCTATATGAAAATTTCACGGACGTCGATTCGGTCTTCGCTGCCAATCCGACTGTAATTGAAAATCCAGTTGCTATTAAAAAGATGACATACCGTGAAATGCGGGAACTAGCATATGCGGGCTTCTCCGTTTTCCATGACGAGGCACTCATCCCGGCTTTCCGAAAATCAATCCCTGTCTGTATCAAAAACACGAATAACCCTAATGCACCGGGTACGTTAATTGTTAAAGAACGGGACTATAATGAGCAGCAAGTAATTGGAATTGCTGCGGACAGCGGCTTTACAGCTATTTACGTCGATAAGTACTTAATGAACTTGGAAGTTGGGTTCGGCCGCAGACTACTGCAAATATTGGAGGAAGAAGAAATTCCGTATGAGCATACGCCGTCCGGTATTGATAACCTTTCAATTATTATGCGCAGTCAGTTCTTGACGAAAGAGAAGGAAGAGCGGATTGTGGAACGGATCCATACAGAATTGGAACCGGATGCAGTTATTGTGGAGCATGATTACTCGATGATCGTACTTGTCGGGGAAGGTATGCAGTATACGACCGGATTGGCAGCGCGCGCAGCTTCAGCCATTGCGAGGAGCGGTTCCAACATTGAAATGATTAACCAAGGATCATCGGAAGTCAGCCTTGTCTTCGGGGTGAAAGTGCAGGATGAAACGAAGAGTTTGAAAGAGTTGTATAAGGAGTTTTTTGTGAACTCTAGTGTTCGAGTTTAACATTTTGACTTTGTGTAATAAAACAGGCAGAGGAATCCATTTGGACTCCTCTGCCTGTTTTGTTTGAGCGCGGATTGCCTCGCTTTTGGCGCGGGGCTTGGAGCGCTATCGATGAAAAAAGAGCAGTGGCTGCTCTTCCCTTATTTTTTCAACATAGACGACAAACTCAACATATTACCGATTCGCTCGACAATCGTTTCTACTTCGTCGGGATTGCTTTTTAAATCGTAATCCGTAATATCAATACGCAACACTGGACATGCGTTGAATGAATCGATCCATTTTACATAACGGTCATGCAGCTCTTCCCAATAGGATAGCGGAGTCTGCTGTTCCATCGAACGGCCTCGCTCTTGGATTCGCTCAAGGATTTTCTCAAACGGACCATCCAAATAGACGAGCAAGTCAGGATGCGGGAAATACGGAGTCATGACCATCGCGTCAAACAGCTTCGTATATGTATCGTAATCGACTGGATCCATCGTTCCTTTGTCTTTATGCATCTTAGCGAAAATGCCTGTATCTTCATAGATGGAACGGTCTTGAATAAAGCCGCCACCGTATTCGAAAATCCGCTTCTGTTCCTTGAAACGTTCCGCTAAAAAATAAATTTGTAAATGGAAGCTCCATTTTTCAAAGTCATCGTAAAATCGGTCTAAATATGGATTCTCATCCACGTTTTCAAGGGATGTCCGAAAATCTAAAGCGTTCGCCAATGCATGTGTCATTGTCGATTTACCGGCTCCGACTGTACCTGCTATCGTAATGACCGTATTTTTAGGTATCCCATACTTTTCTCGTAAATTCATTGTACTGCTCCTTTTCGTATCGTCTCATCGACTTTGCCGAGGATTGCTTGTAAATCCCCTGCGTCGTTGACGAAGTCTATTTCATCACCGTTGAAATGCAGAACTGGAGTTTCCGGATGTGCAGCTTCAAAGTCAGCGATAAATTGCTCATAATCCTCCGAGAGCTGGCGTAAATAGGAAGGATCAATCTTTCTTTCAAAATCGCGCCCACGTAACGCAATCCTTTTCATAAGTGTATCGAGCGAAGCATGAAGATAAATAATTACATTCGGAACTGGCATGTCCCTCGTTAAAATATGATAAATTTCTTCGTATTTAGCATACTCGTCTGTAGGAAGCGTGCGCCTTGCAAAAATAAGGTTTTTGAAAATATGATAGTCCGCAACAACCGGCTGTTGGCGGCTTAAAAATTTCTTCTGGATATCGCTTAATTGCTTGTAACGATTGCAGAGGAAGAACATCTCGGTTTGGAAGCTCCATTCCTCAATGTCATCATAAAATTTATTTAGAAATGGATTTTCATCTACGATTTCGCTTAACTGATGGAACTGTTGTGCATCTGCAATCGCCTTAGACAGTGTTGTTTTGCCGACGCCGATCGGCCCCTCTACCGTAATGAACGGAACAGACATAAAAATGCTCTCCTTTAATTCGACAATTTCTGCACTTCATTTTACCATATAGGAATGTTGAAACATAGGCGTTGACGTAAAATGGCTAATGGGTGGTACACTGTTTTATAAGGAGCGATGCAAGATGGATGTTTTTGAAATAGACCGCCACTTCATGCGGCTGGCGATAGAAGAAGCTAGAAAAGCTGAGGCGATTGGCGAAGTTCCGATTGGAGCCATCATCGTGAAAGATGGAAAGGTAATTGCAACCGGGCATAACTTGCGGGAAACGTCGCAAAATGCCGTCACACATGCGGAATTATCCGCCATACAAGACGCATGTAACGCGATCGGCAGCTGGCGATTGGAAGAAACGACGTTGTATGTGACACTCGAACCGTGCCCGATGTGTTCAGGTGCTATTTTACAATCAAGAATTCCACGTGTCGTGTATGCAGCTCGAGATCCAAAAGGCGGCTGCGTCGATTCGTTGTACCGATTGCTCAATGATCCGCGCTTCAATCATGAATGTGAAGTGACGGAAGGTATACTTGCGGATGAATGCGGAGCGATGCTGACGAACTTTTTTAGGTCGTTGCGTGAGAAGAAAAAGGAACAAAAAAAGGCCATGCGGGAAGTCGATTGACTACACGCATGGCTCTTATTATTATTATCGAATAACTTCTTTTCCACCCATATACGGACGCAATACTTCCGGAATGACGACAGATCCGTCTTCCTGTTGGAAGTTTTCAAGGATAGCAGCGACCGTCCGGCCAACAGCCAAACCGCTTCCGTTCAACGTATGAACGTATTCAGGCTTCGCACCTTGCTCACGACGGAATCGGATAGATGCACGTCTCGCTTGGAAATCTTCAAAGTTTGAGCAAGAAGAAATTTCACGGTACGTGTCTTGTGTCGGAATCCACACTTCGATATCGTATTTCTTCGCAGCCGTGAACCCGAGGTCCGCTGTGCACATTTTCAAGACACGATATGGAAGACCTAGCAACTGCAATACTTTCTCCGCATGCCCTGTCAATTTCTCCAACTCATCATAAGACTCTTCCGGTTTCACGAATCGAACGAGCTCAACTTTGTTAAATTGATGCTGACGAATCAGCCCACGCGTATCGCGGCCTGCAGATCCCGCTTCTGAACGGAAGTTCGTGCTGTATGCCGTATAAGCAATCGGCAATTGAGAACCGTCGATGATTTCATCACGATGATAGTTCGTTACCGGAACTTCAGACGTTGGGATTAAGAAATAATCCTCTTCTTCAACTAGGAACGCATCTTCTTCAAACTTCGGTAATTGGCCTGTGCCCGTCAAGCTCGTGCGGTTCACCAAATAAGGCGGCAACATTTCCTCATACCCATGCTCCTCTGCATGCAAGTCAAGCATGAAGCTAATTAATGCGCGCTCAAGTCTTGCACCAAGCCCACGGTAAAATACAAAACGGCTGCCCGTCACTTTCGCTGCACGTTCAAAATCAAGCAGATTTAAATCCGTCCCGATTTCCCAGTGCGGCTTCGGTTCGAAACCGAATTCTGGCTTCTCGCCCCATGTACGAACTTCGACGTTATCGTCTTCGCTGTCGCCGACCGGAACCGATTCATGCGGAATGTTTGGAATGCGCATCATAACATAGTTCAGTTCTTCTTCGACTTGATGCAATTGCTCATCAAGCGTTTTAATTTCATCTCCTACTTCACGCATGCGTGCGATTACGTCATCTGCATTTTCCTTATTGCGCTTCATTTCCGCTACTTTTTGCGAAACTTCATTGCGCTCCGCCTTTAGTACTTCCACTTTCGCAATCAAATTACGTCTTTTCTCATCAAGACCAACGAATTTATCCAAATCCGTTAAGTCTTCTCCGCGCTTCGCAAGTTTTGCTTTCACTTCATCGAAGTTTGCACGAAGTAATTTAATGTCTAACATAGCCATTCCTCCTCAATTTTTAATGTGACGATTATTTTCAGACACAAAAAAAGCCCTCTATCCCCTATACAAGGGACGAGAACTACCCGCGTTGCCACCCAAATTGACTAGCAAAAAGCTAATCCACTCTTTGAAATAACGGTTCAATGTCCGGCTAGGCCTACTATTCGTTCAGCCCGGCTACTCAGGGACGGATTCACAAGTGTTCTTACCGGCTTGCACCATCCGCCGGCTCTCTAAGAAAAACGTGCTTGCTACTGCTTCCCATCATCGTCTTTTATTTGAAATTACCTTCACTTTACTACATAGAGCCACTTTTGGCAAGGTTCAAGAATTGTGCAACTGCTTGAAAGTATGTTGTTTCATGTGGAACAAAGTCGAATAGCGTTAAGGAGATTTCATTCCCAAATGTGATTTTGTCTACTTCACCTTTGAAGAGCGACTGCAAATCTTTAATCGGAACAGGATGGATGCTCTCCACTTCCTCCTGCTGCAATGAAAAATCACCCGGTGTGAAAGTTGAATGATAAAGAAAGACGTTCGCAAATTCTTTGTCAATGAAGCCCGGCAATCTGATGACGTCCCGAACGAAACCCATCCGCCTCAATTTTGTAGGGTCAACTTTGATGCCAAGTTCCTCCTCGACTTCGCGTATTCCATCCATAATGCCCTCATCCGCCAGCAAATGGCCTGCAGCTGTAATATCATATAGGCTGGGGAAGTCCTTTTTAGTCGCACTTCTTTTTTGAATAAAAACATTAGCATCATCTACAAGCCAACAATGGAATGTCTCATGCCATAAGCCATTCTTATGGATGTTTTCTCTTGTTTCATCACCAATATACGTATAATTTCCATCGAATACTTTCAGCAACTCCGCCAACTTCCTACTCCCTTTCAACGAAAAGCATTGATTATGCTAACAACGAGATTCAACGTTAACACTACGGCAATAAAAGCAGAAGCGATTTTTGCATATAGAATTGCTTCCTTTGAATATACGGGTTCAGTATCATACTGCCACCTACTCCCAAACGACATCATTTCTCGCGGAGCCAAAAATGTTAATACGCTGACTGGAACAATTAGGATGAACAAAAAAAATGCTTCAGCCATCCCGCCCACCTCCTTGTTATTGTATACATACTTATAAACTAATTTACACCTTCTAATCTTTAATACGCTATTACCTCATTAAAAGTTTCAAAAACAACTTATGAAATCTATATGTATAAAAAAAACCAGAACATACATCGTATGCTCTGGACCTCTATCCATCAAACGCCACGCGCCGCCATTAATTCACTTTCCGGTAGCTTGCTAATTTCCAATCCCTTCATCGGCGTGCCAATGTCTTTGGATAAATCACCGATCAACTCATAGTTCCTGAAGTCTTCCGTCGCCATGACGATCGCACGTGCAAATCGCTCAGGATTGTCGGATTTAAAGATGCCCGATCCGACGAATACACCGTCAGCTCCAAGTTCCATCATCAATGCCGCATCAGCTGGAGTTGCTACGCCTCCTGCTGCGTAATTAGTGACCGGTAGACGTTTTGCTTCGCGGATTGCAAGTAACACATCATAAGGCGCAGCAAGATCTCTCGCTGCCACCATTAGTTCATCGTTATTCATATGAACGATTTGATTCACTTGCGCATTTACTTTGCGTAGATGGCGAACTGCTTCCACAATATTACCCGTTCCCGGCTCCCCTTTTGTACGCAACATCTTCGCCCCTTCTCCAAGACGACGTGCCGCTTCGCCTAGATCGCGTGCACCGCAAACGAATGGCACTTTATAATCGCTCTTCAATAAATGGAACTCATCATCCGCAGGCGTCAACACTTCACTTTCATCGATGAAATCGACACCCATCGCTTCTAGTACACGCGCTTCCGAAATATGTCCAATCCGCACTTTTGCCATGACCGGAATCGAAACTGCCTTTTGTACTTCCTCAACGATGCGCGGATCCGCCATACGAGCCACTCCGCCCGCTGCACGAATATCCGAAGGCACACGTTCGAGTGCCATAACTGCAATTGCACCCGCCGCCTCTGCCACTTTCGCCTGCTCCGCATTAATTACATCCATAATGACGCCACCATATTTAAAAACCATTTTCCCTTCCCCCTTTTCATTTTTTTCAGTATACTAGATTATGACCATATTGAAATACTCAGTTTGCTATTGATTGAAGGGGTCAGATGGAGGTGCCAAACATGGAAATGCTCTTGATTGAACTTAATAAAGAAAGCGAAACGCCTCTATACGAGCAAATTTACGAACAAATTCGTAACGACATCACCGAAGGGAAACTTGTTGTCGGAGAAAAGCTCCCTTCCAAACGGAAACTCGGCGAATTTCTCGACGTCAGTCAAACGACAATTGAAATTGCGTATGGGCAGCTTGCAGCGGAAGGGTTTATTACATCCAAACCACGAAGAGGCTATTTTGTGCAGGAAATCGGAGAATTGGCGTATGTGCAGCCGCTCGAGGAAATGGCAATCGTAATTAAAGAAGAGCGAAAAGAACTGGAGATTGACTTCTCTCCGGGTAAAATTGACACAGAGTCGTTTCCTTTTAAGCAATGGCGGAAATACGCAAAAGATACAATCGATGAGGCGGCGCAACATCTTCTGCTATTAGGCCACCCACACGGAGATGTAGAGCTTCGTCAGGAAATCGCGAAATACTTGTATCACTCAAGAGGGGTTGATTGCTCCGCGGACCAAATTATCGTTGGCTCCGGTACAGAGCAGCTTATGCCGTTGCTCATCCGACTTCTCGGACCGAAGGCAAAATACGCCATCGAGGATCCGGGTTATCCACTCACCCATCATGTCTTTTTCCATAACAACCGGGAGGCAATTCCGATTGCGGTCGACGAGGAAGGGATGGACGTACAAGCGCTTCAGCAGTCTGAAGCGACTATCGCTTACGTGACACCTTCCCATCAGTTCCCGACCGGTACAGTGCTTTCTGCGGCGCGTAGAACGGCATTATTGAACTGGGCAGCTTCTAATGTTAGTAATTTTATTATCGAGGACGATTACGACAGCGAATTCCGCTATACAGGACGACCGATTCCATCTTTGCAAGGGATGGACAAAGCCGGCAAAGTTATCTATGTCAGTACTTTTTCAAAATCTCTTATGCCTTCACTACGAATCGCGTATATGGTGCTCCCTCCGGTTTTACTTAAAGTTTATGAGGAGGCTTTCATTCATTACTCGTCGACGGTGCCTCGGCTCGACCAGCATACACTTGCTCGATTTATGGCGGACGGCCATTTTGCGCGGCACTTAAATCGAATGAGAAAAGTGTATAAACGAAAACTGCAGCTCCTCACGGATTCATTGCGGCAGTTTGCTCCGACGATTTCATTCTCGGGTGACGAAGCAGGGATGCATATCCTCATCAATGTACATACAGACAAAGATGAAGATGCGTTATCCAAGGCGGCTTTGGCAAAAGGCATCCGCGTCTATGCGGTGAATGAATACCGAAAATCCCCAAAGAGCGTGCAGCCATCCTTCTTAATCGGTTTCGGCGGTTTAGCGGACGACCAAATTGCCTGGGCAGTTGAACGGCTTATGGATGCCTGGAATATAAAAAAAGGTGATGGACCCTGTAATTAGGTCCACCACCTTTTTTTATTTAAATAAACCTTTTATAAACCCTGTTGCACTTTCCCAAATGCCGGCGAAGAAATCACCGATTGCACTCATCATTAATGAGAACCAACCCGCTTTTTCGACGTCAGCTGTAACGATGACATCCATGTTAAGGTCTTTAGATTCGATGAATCCATAATCCTCGCCCTCTTTTTTAACGAGCTCCACATGTCCGACGACTGTGCCTTTTTTAATCGGTGCTTCGAGTGAACCGCCTTTTAATAATGACTCATCGAGGACTAGCCGTGGCTCGAAGAGATCCTTTTCATTTGACTTGATCATCGCACGAATTGGCTCTTTCACTTCAATAGAAACGGTCTTCTCTTTTCCTTTATGAACAGGCAATGTCTTTTGCTCTTCGAATTGATAACCTGCAGGTAGAAGTTCCTCATTGGAGAATTGGCTGAAGCCGTAATCGAACAATGCGCGTGTTGCGTCAAACCGTGCTTTGTAAGAACCAACCCCATTTGCATCGACTGCTTTCATGACGACAGCGATAAGTCGCTTGTCTCCACGTTTTGCTGTTCCAGTGAAGCAATGACCAGCGAAATCAGTCGTACCCGTCTTCAATCCGTCAACGCCTTCGTATGCATAAACGAATCCTGGAAGCATGAAGTTCCAGTTATCCATTTTTATTTCATCTGACGTACCTTCCCGGAATAGTTTTGTATTTATTTTCGTTGTTTCCAAAACTTCCGGATAGTCTTTCATTAAATGAAATGCAAGTTTTGCAACTGATTTTGCAGGCATGACGTTCTCGTCGCTCTCACCTGTCCCTTGTGGATGCATCCCTTGCAAGTGCTCATTGTTCAAACCTGTAGAATTGACGAATTTATAATCGACTAAACCAAGTTCTTTTGCTTTAGCATCCATCAATTTTAAGAATTCTGTTTCCGTTCCTGCAATCGTTTCAGCAATAGCAATCGTTGCGGCATTCGCCGAATAAATTGCTAACGCCTCGTAAAGCTCTCGGATTGTATATGTTCCATCTCTACGGAGCGGCACGTTACTTAGACGCCTGTCCTGCGAAATGGCATATGTGTAGTCATTAACTTTGTATTCCTGATCCCATCTAATTTTTCCTTCTTCGATTGCTTCAAAAAGGAGATATTCGGTCATCATTTTTGACATACTTGCAATGCCGAGTGGTGTATCCGCATTCTCTTCGTATAAAATTTTCCCGCTGTCTGCGTCAATTAGAATGGCACCATCCACATGAATGCCGAGTGTCGATTTTGCTTGTGCGGGAGCCGTGTCGAACGTCATCATTAACACGAATGGAATGATCAACAAAGCAACCCATTTTCTCATTTCTCGTTTCACCAAAATACCTCCGTCATTGCAATTTTCCACTATTCATTTTATCACATTATGAGCATAATTAGGGACTTTGAATGAAAAAGCACCTTTCCGCTCATATCAAGACGTGCGGAAAGGTGCTGAAGTTCCATATTTATAGTTCAGTTTATTACGAAATTGAATAGTTTGGCGCTTCCTTCGTAATATGCACTTGATGCGGGTGGCTTTCACGTAAACCTGCACCTGTCATGCGGATGAACTGAGCTTTTTCTCGTAGATCATGAAGATCCTTCGTTCCGCAATATCCCATGCCTGACCGGATTCCGCCAACAAGTTGGTGAATTGAATCTGTAAGTGGCCCTTTATAAGGCATACGGCCTTCGATTCCTTCAGGCACGAGCTTCTTCGCGTCTTCTTGGAAATAACGATCTTTTGAACCATGTTCCATCGCACCGACCGATCCCATGCCACGGTACACTTTGAAACGTCTACCTTGGAAGATTTCTGTATCTCCAGGGCTTTCTGTCGTACCAGCAAGCAAGCTTCCAAGCATAACGACATGTCCACCAGCAGCCAACGCTTTTACGATATCGCCGGAGTATTTAATACCACCATCCGCAATAATTGTTTTACCATATTTACGTGCTTCAGTAGCACATTCATAAATAGCCGTAATTTGAGGTACACCTACACCTGCAACGACACGTGTCGTACAGATAGATCCCGGCCCGATACCAACTTTGACGACATCGGCTCCTGCCTCATATAATGCTGCAGTCGCTTCTGCTGTTGCTACGTTTCCTGCAATGATATCTAATTCCGGATATTCTTTTCGGATTTGCGCAACCGTATCAATAACGCCTTTTGAATGTCCGTGTGCCGTGTCGATGACAATGACATCGACTTCAGCAGCTACAAGCTTCTGCACCCGAACCATCGTATCCGATGTAACGCCGACCGCAGCCCCTACGAGGAGACGACCTTGGCGATCCTTCGCAGCATTCGGGAACTCAATTACTTTCTCGATATCTTTAATTGTGATGAGACCTTTTAGAATTCCGTTTTCATCGACAATCGGCAGTTTTTCGATTTTATATTGTTGTAAAATCTTTTCTGCGTCTTCTAACGTCGTGCCGACAGGAGCCGTCACTAAATTTTCCTTCGTCATCACATCATTAATGATAAGTGAATAATCTTGGATGAAACGCAGATCACGATTCGTCAAAATACCTACAAGTTTTTGCTCGTCCATGTTGTTGACGATTGGAACACCTGAAATGCGATATCTGCCCATTAAATGCTCAGCATCAAATACTTGGTGTTCAGGAGTGAGGAAGAAAGGATTTGTAATAACGCCATTCTCCGACCGTTTTACAGTTATAACCTGCTCTGCCTGTTCTTCAATGCTCATATTCTTATGAATAATACCAAGGCCGCCTTGACGCGCCATTGCAATCGCCATTTTCGACTCGGTTACCGTATCCATTCCAGCACTAATAATTGGAATGTTCAACGTCATTTTTTCTGTCAAACGAACCGAAAGATTTACGTCCTTTGGCAATACTTCTGAAGCTCCTGGCACAAGTAATACATCGTCGAAAGTTAATCCTTCACGAGTGAATTTAGATTCCCACATTTCGTTTCCTCCTCTAATATCGTTATCTGCAGTTAAATATTATTAAAAGGTTATCAGCGCGTATCTGGCGTGTCAAGGAGACAATGATAAGAAAATGAATTCCTCCAATTCAATAAATTTACTTTTCTATTGCCACTCCCGACTATCATTCGAAAATCCGTTTAAGGAAGCATATTTATCATCACCGTTCCTCACCTTAATTAATCAATAATAAACAACTTGAATAGCTTTGCACCTTTGCAAAATTAAAACCAAGTAGAAAAAGGGATAGGATGTAGCTGTAAGTGATTTACCTTAAATATTGTATGGAGCTTCCGGGGCGGAGGCTCTTTTCGGGCGCGAGGAGGCTTGCTTTGGGCGTGGAACGGCTTGCTTTGGACGCGGGATGGCGCACTTTGGGCGTGCGATGGCTCACTTTGGGCGCGGGATGGCGAACTTTGGACGCGCGATGGCGCACTTTGGGCGCGCGATGGCTCACTTTGGGCGCGGGTGGCACCTCTTTGAGCGCGGGCGACACCGCTTTGAGCGCGGAGCGGCTTGCTTTGGGCGCGGGAGGGCTTATTTTGGACGCGAGAAGGCTCGCTTTGGACGCGCGTTGGTTTGCTTTAGACGCGGACGTTATTTTAGTTAGTCAAAAGCATCGAGCGCGATATACTAATTATCTTGGAACACAATATCCTTCCACGAAACATAGAATCATGATCGCGGCCACACAACATGATTTCACACATACCAATTCGCGCCAAATGCCTTTAACAATTTATGCATTGTAAAAAAAAAAAATATTTATAAACACAAAAAAACCATCCCCCAAAGGGAATGGCCCTGGCCTAGCGACGTCCTACTCTCACAGGGGGAAGCCTGTTCCCTGCGTAATTTACACCGTTGGCGTAAATTACGCAAAGCGGCTTCGCCGCCTTACTACCATCGGCGCTGAAGAGCTTAACTTTTATCGTTAAAGTAAAAAGCCATTACTTTTCAAAGATATAAATCCTTCGGATTTTTAAACACAAAAAAACCACTCCCCAAAGGGAATGGCCTTGGCCCGGCGACGTCCTACTCTCACAGGGGGAAGCCCCCTACTACCATCGGCGCTGAAGAGCTTAACTTCCGTGTTCGGTATGGGAACGGGTGTGACCTCTTCGCCATCGTCACCAGACAATTGAACGATACTTGTTCGTTCAAAACCGGATAAAACCAACATTGTTGCTGAACTTCAAGTTCAACCGTACTTAATTAACTTATAAGGTTAAGTCCTCGATCGATTAGTATCCGTCAGCTGCACGTGTCGCCACGCTTCCACCCCGGACCTATCCACCTCATCTTCTTTGAGGGATCTTACTTACAAATGTAATGGGAAATCTCATCTTGAGGGGGGCTTCATGCTTAGATGCTTTCAGCATTTATCCCGTCCATACATAGCTACCCAGCGATGCCTTTGGCAAGACAACTGGTACACCAGCGGTATGTCCATCCCGGTCCTCTCGTACTAAGGACAGCTCCTCTCAAATTTCCTGCGCCCGCGACGGATAGGGACCGAACTGTCTCACGACGTTCTGAACCCAGCTCGCGTACCGCTTTAATGGGCGAACAGCCCAACCCTTGGGACCGACTACAGCCCCAGGATGCGATGAGCCGACATCGAGGTGCCAAACCTCCCCGTCGATGTGGACTCTTGGGGGAGATAAGCCTGTTATCCCCGGGGTAGCTTTTATCCGTTGAGCGATGGCCCTTCCATGCGGAACCACCGGATCACTAAGCCCGTCTTTCGACCCTGCTCGACTTGTAGGTCTCGCAGTCAAGCTCCCTTATGCCTTTGCACTCTACGAATGATGTCCAACCATTCTGAGGGAACCTTTGGGCGCCTCCGTTACACTTTAGGAGGCGACCGCCCCAGTCAAACTGCCCACCTGACACTGTCTCCTGCCCGGATCACGGGCAAGGGTTAGAAGTCCAATACAGCCAGGGTAGTATCCCACCATTGCCTCCTCCGAAGCTGGCGCTCCGGATTCCAAGGCTCCTACCTATCCTGTACAGGCTGCACCGGAATTCAATATCAGGCTACAGTAAAGCTCCACGGGGTCTTTCCGTCCTGTCGCGGGTAATGCGCATCTTCACGCATATTATAATTTCACCGAGTCTCTCGTTGAGACAGTGCCCAGATCGTTACGCCTTTCGTGCGGGTCGGAACTTACCCGACAAGGAATTTCGCTACCTTAGGACCGTTATAGTTACGGCCGCCGTTTACTGGGGCTTCAATTCGAAGCTTCGCTTGCGCTGACCTCTCCTCTTAACCTTCCAGCACCGGGCAGGCGTCAGCCCCTATACGTCACCTTACGGTTTTGCAGAGACCTGTGTTTTTGCTAAACAGTCGCCTGGGCCTATTCACTGCGGCTCTCTCGGGCTTTAACACCCTACCAGAGCACCCCTTCTCCCGAAGTTACGGGGTCATTTTGCCGAGTTCCTTAACGAGAGTTCTCTCGATCACCTTAGGATTCTCTCCTCGCCTACCTGTGTCGGTTTGCGGTACGGGCACCTCCCGCCTCGCTAGAGGCTTTTCTTGGCAGTGTGAAATCAGGGACTCCGGGGATAATTCCCCTCGCCATCACAGCTCAATGTTATAGAAACGGGATTTGCCTCGTTTCACACCTCACTGCTTGGACGCGCATAACCAACAGCGCGCTCACCCTATCCTTCTGCGTCCCCCCATTGCTGATAACGGCGGGGAGGTGGTACAGGAATATCAACCTGTTGTCCATCGTCTACGCCTTTCGGCCTCGACTTAGGTCCCGACTAACCCTGAGCGGACGAGCCTTCCTCAGGAAACCTTAGGCATTCGGTGGAAGGGATTCTCACCCTTCTTTCGCTACTCATACCGGCATTCTCACTTCCAAGCGCTCCACCAGTCCTTACGGTCTAGCTTCGACGCCCTTGGAACGCTCTCCTACCACTGACACCATAGGTGTCAATCCGCAGTTTCGGTGATCTGTTTAGCCCCGGTACATTTTCGGCGCAGCGCCACTCGACCAGTGAGCTATTACGCACTCTTTAAATGGTGGCTGCTTCTAAGCCAACATCCTGGTTGTCTGGGCAGCGCCACATCCTTTTCCACTTAACAGATACTTGGGGACCTTAACTGGCGGTCTGGGCTGTTTCCCTCTCGACTACGGATCTTATCACCCGCAGTCTGACTCCCAAACATAAATCATCGGCATTCGGAGTTTGTCTGAATTCGGTAACCCGGGATGGGCCCCTAGTCCAAACAGTGCTCTACCTCCGAGATTCTTTCGTTTGAGGCTAGCCCTAAAGCTATTTCGGAGAGAACCAGCTATCTCCAGGTTCGATTGGAATTTCACCGCTACCCACACCTCATCCCCGCACTTTTCAACGTACGTGGGTTCGGGCCTCCAGTAAGTGTTACCTTACCTTCACCCTGGACATGGGTAGATCACCTGGTTTCGGGTCTACGACCCCATACTCATTCGCCCTATTCAGACTCGCTTTCGCTGCGGCTCCGCATTCGCTGCTTAACCTTGCATGGAATCGTAACTCGCCGGTTCATTCTACAAAAGGCACGCCATCACCCATTAACGGGCTCTGACAACTTGTAGGCACACGGTTTCAGGTTCTATTTCACTCCCCTTCCGGGGTGCTTTTCACCTTTCCCTCACGGTACTGGTTCACTATCGGTCACTAGGGAGTATTTAGCCTTGGGAGATGGTCCTCCCGGATTCCGACGGAATTTCACGTGTTCCGCCGTACTCAGGATCCACTCTGGAGGGGACGGACTTTCGACTACGGGGCTATTACCCGCTATGGCAGACCTTTCCAGGCCTCTTCGTCTAATCCGTCCCTTTGTAACTCCGTATAGAGTGTCCTACAACCCCAGGAAGCAAGCTTCCTGGTTTGGGCTCTTCCCGTTTCGCTCGCCGCTACTAAGGGAATCGATGTTTCTTTCTCTTCCTCCGGGTACTTAGATGTTTCAGTTCTCCGGGTGTGCCTCGTTTACGCTATGTATTCACGTAAACGTACTACCCCATTACGGGCAGTGGGTTTCCCCATTCGGAAATCTTCGGATCACAGCTTACTTACAGCTCCCCGAAGCATATCGGTGTTAGTGCCGTCCTTCATAGGCTCCTAGTGCCAAGGCATCCGCCGTGCGCCCTTTCTAACTTAACCTTTATACAGATTTCAAAAAGCTATTCGCTTCTCAAAACCCTCGGGTGTTTACCTCGGTATAGCGATATACTTTGGTAAACGTTAAAAAAGTATTGTTCAATCACTAAGTGATCGACTCGGTTGATTACTTGATGTTTTGTTGCTTCAATGTCGTTTTATCCAGTTTTCAAAGAACAAGTTTCGAAAGTGCATCCTAATGGATGAACCTTCAAAACTGAACGCAAAACGTCAACGTATGAACCAGAGGTTCATATTCCGTAATTATCCTTAGAAAGGAGGTGATCCAGCCGCACCTTCCGATACGGCTACCTTGTTACGACTTCACCCCAATCATCTGTCCCACCTTCGGCGGCTGGCTCCCGTAAGGGTTACCCCACCGACTTCGGGTGTTACAAACTCTCGTGGTGTGACGGGCGGTGTGTACAAGACCCGGGAACGTATTCACCGTGGCATGCTGATCCACGATTACTAGCGATTCCGGCTTCATGCAGGCGAGTTGCAGCCTGCAATCCGAACTGGGAACGGTTTTATGGGATTGGCTCCCCCTCGCGGGTTCGCAGCCCTTTGTACCGTCCATTGTAGCACGTGTGTAGCCCAGGTCATAAGGGGCATGATGATTTGACGTCATCCCCACCTTCCTCCGGTTTGTCACCGGCAGTCACCTTAGAGTGCCCAACTGAATGCTGGCAACTAAGATCAAGGGTTGCGCTCGTTGCGGGACTTAACCCAACATCTCACGACACGAGCTGACGACAACCATGCACCACCTGTCACCGCTGTCCCCGAAGGGAAAGACATGTCTCCATGCCGGTCAGCGGGATGTCAAGACCTGGTAAGGTTCTTCGCGTTGCTTCGAATTAAACCACATGCTCCACCGCTTGTGCGGGTCCCCGTCAATTCCTTTGAGTTTCAGCCTTGCGGCCGTACTCCCCAGGCGGAGTGCTTAATGCGTTAGCTGCAGCACTAAGGGGCGGAAACCCCCTAACACTTAGCACTCATCGTTTACGGCGTGGACTACCAGGGTATCTAATCCTGTTTGCTCCCCACGCTTTCGCGCCTCAGCGTCAGTTACAGACCAGAAAGCCGCCTTCGCCACTGGTGTTCCTCCACATCTCTACGCATTTCACCGCTACACGTGGAATTCCGCTTTCCTCTTCTGTACTCAAGTCCTCCAGTTTCCAATGACCCTCCACGGTTGAGCCGTGGGCTTTCACATCAGACTTAAAGGACCGCCTGCGCGCGCTTTACGCCCAATAATTCCGGACAACGCTTGCCACCTACGTATTACCGCGGCTGCTGGCACGTAGTTAGCCGTGGCTTTCTGACGAGGTACCGTCAAGGTACGGGCAGTTACTCCCGTACTTGTTCTTCCCTCGCAACAGAGCTTTACGATCCGAAAACCTTCTTCGCTCACGCGGCGTTGCTCCATCAGACTTTCGTCCATTGTGGAAGATTCCCTACTGCTGCCTCCCGTAGGAGTCTGGGCCGTGTCTCAGTCCCAGTGTGGCCGATCACCCTCTCAGGTCGGCTACGCATCGTCGCCTTGGTAGGCCGTTATCCCACCAACTAGCTAATGCGCCGCGGGCCCATCCTGCAGTGACAGCCGAAACCGTCTTTCAGAGTTCTTCCATGCGGAAGAACTGATTATTCGGTATTAGCCCCGGTTTCCCGGAGTTATCCCCATCTGCAGGGCAGGTTGCCCACGTGTTACTCACCCGTCCGCCGCTAATATCAGGGAGCAAGCTCCCTTCAATTCGCTCGACTTGCATGTATTAGGCACGCCGCCAGCGTTCGTCCTGAGCCAGGATCAAACTCTCCATAATAGAGAAATTCGAGTAGCTCGAGTTTCTTGCTGGCATCATTTAAGATGTCAATTTTGAATCCGAAGATTCGTTTGTTCTGTTCACCGACAGAGTCGGCTTCAGAACTTTATTTGTTGACGTTTTGCTGTTCAGTTTTCAAGGTTCATTTATTGCTGCTCCGTTAGAAGCAACTCTTATATAATACCATGTTGTCATTTCCGATGTCAACAACTTTTTTAAAAAAACTTTTTCGAGTTGTTTCAAGCAGTTATTCGTTTATCAGAAGTGCAACGTTTATTACTATACCAGCTTGTCTTTTCGATTGCAATACTTTTTTATATTATTTTCTATTCATTTTCGTTCTAATAAAGCCGCAGTATAAAAGCGGCTTTATTAGATTCATTCTATAGTCTTTAATATCGCTACGTCACGGTTCGTCGCTAAATCGATAATTACACCATCCGATTGTTTTTTAATCATCGGTCTTAATGGTGAGTCTCGATGAATGAACATGATCTCGCCAATCTCTCCATTGGTTAGTTTCACCCGCATCCCTATGGACAGATTGCCGACAAGCCTGAGAAGTGCATCTACTACTTTTATGTTAAATTTGCCGAACTCTTCTTCTTTTATCAGTTCAATAACCTTATATGGAGATTGTTTCATTCTGTACAGTCTTTCCGATGTCATTGCATGGAAGACATCCGCTACAGCAAGAATTTGGGAGTATTCCGAGATAGTGTCCATTTTCTCCCCGCGTGGATAGCCGCTTCCATCGAGGCGCTCATGATGTTGAAGAATTGCCAACTTCATATCCTGCCTTAGCAAAGGCGTGTCTTGTATCATTTTCACACTGAACAACGTATGCTTTTTTATTTCGTTATATTCATCTTTTGTTAGGAACGCTGTCTTTTCTAATATAGTAGGAGAGATTTTTGCCATTCCACAATCAGCTAATACTCCTGCCAATCCAAGTTGCAGCGCATCGCCTTTTTCATATCCCATTTGACTGCTAATTGCCGCGGCAAGAATTCCAACAGCAATGGAATGATGGTATATGTATTCTTCAGGATTGGAAAAGTCGTTCAACATTGTGAGCATTTTTTTCTGCTTGATGAATTTCTTTACTAATGGAATGATGAATTCCCGTACTTTGGGGACATCAGGACGTTGACCGGCCCGCCAATGACTGAATTCCCTCTTATAACTACGTACCGCTTCGTTATATTCCTTCCGAAGTTGATGGATACTCACTGGTATATTTTCGAGCACTTCATCGGCATTCACGGAAGGGGACTGTTCTAATTCAGGAATGTCTTGCTGGTTGACTCTCTCTTCCACTTTCACGCCATTCACTCCGAACGCATGCAAAATCTCAATATGTTCAAGCGTAAGTTCAGTATTCTCTCGCATAATCGGATAATTCGTCTTGCTATATACATCTTCTTTCAAAAATATGCCCGCACGTAACTCACTGACAGTTTTATATACTTCCATATCTATGATGTCACCGCTTTCCGATCGTCTCTTAAGTTCCATCATACTCCAAATTTTCAAAATGGACGATAGAAAAAAAGTTATTGAGCGACAATATGTCGTCTCAATAACTTCTTAAAATCATTCTGTCTCTGTTTCTTCTGTTTCAATAGAATCTTCCGTATCTACTTCGTCATCTGTTTCATTGTCATTATCTTCTTGCTCTTCGAGTTCTTTCTCGACTTTCGCAACTGTCGCGACAAGTTCGTCTTCTCCAAGACGAATTAGTCGAACACCTTGTGTGCTACGGCCGATCGAGGAAATATCTTCAATGGCCATACGAATGAGAATGCCATGGATTGTGATCAGCATAAGATCTTCTGATCCGTCGACCGTTTTCATCGCGACGAGCTGACCATTCCGCTCAGTGACGTTCAACGTCTTCAACCCGTATCCGCCACGGGACTGGATTCGGTATTCGTCTTCTGGCGTTCGTTTTCCAAAACCTTTTTCGGTAACGACAAGAATTTCATCGCCTTCTGATACGGTGTCCATGCCGACTGCGATATCTCCTTCGCGCAACCTAATTCCGCGCACGCCACTTGCAACACGGCCCATGGAACGGATATCACGCTCATCGAATTTAATAAGCATGCCATCGCGTGTACCGATTGCGATATTCTGTTCACCATTCGTCATTTTTACGCCAATTAATTCATCATCGCCACGTAAAGTTAGTGCAATGAGTCCATTGGAACGGATATTGGCAAAATCAGCAACCGATGTACGTTTGACGATGCCTCCACGCGTAGCGAAGAAGAGATATTTATCCTCCTCGAACTTATCGACAGGGATCATAGCCGTAACTTTTTCATCCTTTTGAACATCTAACAAATTAATGATTGGCAGTCCTTTTGCCGTCCGACTGAATTCCGGAACTTCATACCCTTTTTTACGGAATACCCGTCCACGGCTCGTAAAGAATAGGATCGTATCATGTGTTGACGTATTCAACAGATGCTCGACGAAATCATCGTCATTTGTTCCCATACCTTGGATACCGCGTCCTCCCCGACGCTGGCTCCGGTACGTATTTGCCGGCAACCGTTTAATATAGCCATTATGCGTCAACGTCAAGACAGAGTTCTCAACAGGAATAAGATCTTCATCCTCGAGCATTTCTGCTCCGCCGCTTACAATTTCAGTTCTCCGTTCATCAGCAAAACGTTGCTTAACTTCAAGCAGTTCCTCCCGGATAATATCGACAACTTTTTCCTCGTCAGCAAGAATAGCGCGTAACTCGGAAATTAAAACAAGAAGTTCCTGGTATTCATTCTCAATTTTGTCGCGTTCCAAACCAGTTAAACGTTGGAGGCGCATGTCAAGAATTGCCTGGGATTGCCTCTCAGTCAAATTGAATCGGTCCATCAGACCCGATTTCGCTTCGTCAGTCGTCTTTGAACCGCGGATTAGAGCGATAATTTCATCGATATGATCAAGCGCAATCCGTAACCCCTCTAAAATATGAGCACGGTCTTCCGCTTTGTTCAATTCGTACTGAGTCCGTCTTCGGATAACTACTTTCTGATGTTCCAAGTAATGATATAGAATTTCCTTCAGAGATAGGATTTTCGGTTGTCCGTCAACGAGTGCAAGCATGTTAATACCGAAGCTTGATTGTAGAGCGGTATGTTTGTAAAGGTTATTTAGTAATACGTGTGTATTGGCATCTCTTCGGACTTCGATGACAATACGCATGCCTGTCCGGTCAGATTCATCCGCCAAATGTGTAATGCCTTCGATCCGTTTTTCACGCACGAGCTCTGCAATCTTCTCTATAAGTCTTGCCTTGTTTACCTGATAAGGAAGCTCAGTCACGATAATCGTTTCTCTGCCACTCGAATGCTGCTCAATTTCCACTTTACCTCTAATAATAACTGAGCCTCTTCCGCTTTCGTAGGCTCTCCGAATACCGCTTCTTCCGAGGATAATACCGCCAGTAGGGAAGTCTGGACCTGGAATAATTTCCATCAATTCTTCGGTCGTAATTGCCGGATTATCTGCCATTGCGAGAACGCCATCAATCGTTTCACCTAGATGGTGTGGTGGAATGTTCGTTGCCATTCCGACCGCAATACCCGACGTTCCATTAACGAGCAGATTCGGAAAACGGCTTGGCAGGACGATCGGTTCTTTCTCCTGACCATCATAGTTATCTTGGTAGTCAATCGTGTCTTTATTAATGTCACGCAATAACTCCATCGCAATGCGAGACATCCTCGATTCTGTATAACGCATCGCCGCAGCTGCGTCGCCATCGACTGAACCAAAATTCCCGTGGCCATCGACAAGCATATAGCGATAGTTGAAATCCTGCGCCATCCTGACCATCGTATCGTAGACGGCACTGTCGCCGTGGGGGTGATACTTACCGATTACATCCCCGACGATACGGGCTGATTTCTTATGTGGCTTATCCGCAGTGTTTCCGAGATCTTGCATTGCATATAGAATACGGCGATGGACGGGCTTCAACCCATCCCTCACATCTGGCAATGCCCGGGAGACGATAACACTCATCGCATAGTCAAGAAAAGATGTCTTCATCTCCGTACTGATGTTAATGCCTTGGACGCCACGTTTTGGCATATCTGCCATATTGTCAAACTCCTTTCAACTCAGGCGCTTTTTTACGAACAGCCTGTCAACCGAACATGGACCTGTCTATTGCAGATCCATGTTCCATTTTCATTTATTGAAAAAACAATTACGCTTTAGCGTATTAAGTATCCAAATTTTTAACATACATTGCATTTTCCTCGATGAATCTGCGTCGCGGTTCAACTTCATCACCCATCAACTGCTCGAACGTCTCATCCGCTTCGAAAGCGTCTTCGAGATGCACTTGTAGGAGTGTTCGCTGATCCGGGTCCATTGTCGTCTCCCATAACTGGGTCGCGTCCATTTCACCAAGCCCTTTATAGCGGGTAATGACTGGTCTTGGAACAGAAGATAGACGATTCAGGATTTCCTGCAACTCCTCTTCGTTAAAACAATATTCCTCATGCTTACCTTGTTTGACCCGATAAAGTGGTGGTTGCGCAATATAGACATAACCCGCTTCAATCAATGGTCGCATGAAACGGAAGAAGAATGTCAACAATAACGTACGAATATGCGCTCCATCGACGTCGGCATCTGTCATAATGACGATTTTATGGTAACGAGCTTTTGAAAGATCAAATTCATCCCCGATTCCTGTACCGAGTGCCGTAATCATTGTCCGAATTTCAGCATTACCTAAAATGCGGTCCAATCTAGCTTTTTCAACGTTCAGGATTTTACCTCGTAATGGCAAGATCGCCTGGAAGTGACGGTCACGTCCGCTTTTCGCGGAACCGCCCGCCGAGTCACCTTCAACGATATACAATTCACTAATCGCCGGATTACGTGATGAGCAGTCTGCAAGTTTCCCGGGAAGAGCTGATACTTCCAATGCGGATTTTCGACGCGTCAATTCACGTGCATTCCTTGCAGCAATTCGCGCCCGTGCAGCCATAAGACTTTTATCGATTACTAATCGTGCGGTCGTCGGGTTTTCAAGAAGGAAACGTTGAAACCCTTCTGAAAATAGTGCATTCGTAATCGTGCTCACTTCGGAGTTCCCTAATTTTGTTTTGGTCTGTCCTTCGAACTGTGGATCCGGATGCTTAATTGAGATAATCGCAGTTAATCCTTCTCGTACATCATCGCCAGACAAGTTCGGATCTGCATCTTTCAGCATCCCGTTCTTCCTAGCATAATCGTTAACGACGCGTGTCAATGCAGTCTTAAATCCAGACTCATGCGTACCGCCTTCATACGTATTAATATTATTTGCGAATGAAAACAGGTTTTCCGCATAGCCGCTATTGTATTGCATCGCGATTTCGATGGAGATGCCATCCTTCTCGCCTTCTATGAATATCGGTTCCTCATGGATTGGTTCCTTCTTTTGGTTCAAATGCTCGACGTAGGATTTGATGCCGCCTTCATAGTAAAACGTATCTGTGCGAATTTCTTCATCACGTTCATCTGTAATGCTGATACGTAAACCTCTGTTCAAATATGCCAACTCACGTAGACGATGTGCCAATATTTCATATTCATAGACTGTCGTCTCCGTGAAAATTTCCTCGTCAGCTTTGAATCGCGTCCGTGTGCCAGTTACATCTGTCTCACCGATGATTTCCAATTCATGTGTTAGGATGCCTCGTTCAAATTTAATAAAATGAACTTTACCATCCCGGCGCACATACACTTCAGTAACTTCGGAAAGTGCATTGACGACAGAAGCTCCTACTCCGTGCAAACCGCCCGAAACTTTATAGCCTCCGCCTCCAAACTTACCTCCGGCGTGAAGGACTGTCATAATAACTTCAACGGCCGGTCTACCTGTCGACTCCTGGATGCCAACCGGTATACCGCGTCCATTATCATCAACGCGTATCCAATTATCCTTTTCAATCGTCACTTCAATATGATCACAATGGCCCGCAAGTGCTTCGTCGATACTATTATCGACAATTTCCCATACGAGATGGTGAAGCCCTCGTGAACTCGTTGTGCCGATGTACATGCCCGGACGCTTACGGACAGCTTCTAAGCCCTCTAGGACCTGTATCTGATTCGCATCATAAGCCGTCTGCAATTCTTTTTCTTCCATAGCCAAAATGTTCACCTTTCCTTTCCGAACATCAATCTAACCTTCTATTTCCTTCAAACAGGTTTGGGGCCTCATGTTCCTTTATCGTGAACTTGCCCTGCCGATACTTCGTAAATCTCTGCTTCTCGTATCGTCTCGTGGTCGAGTCCCGCAATATTCGTCGTCGTGACAAATGTTTGCACCTGGCCTTGCATTGTATTCAGCAAGTGGGACTGACGGTAATCATCGAGCTCGGAAAGCACGTCATCTAAAAGAAGTACCGGTGTTTCTCCAACTTCCTGTTTAACAAGGTCTATTTCCGCAAGTTTTAAGGATAGCGCAGTTGTCCGCTGCTGCCCTTGCGAACCGTAAGTTTGAATATCATAACCATTTACAAAAAAATGGAGATCGTCACGGTGCGGTCCAATTAGTGTCATTCCGCGTTCCAACTCACGACGTCTCGCTTCATGTAACTTCTGACTGAGTATTTCTTCCATCTGTTCAGCAGTCTGCCCAGAATCTAACTCTTTTAATGTCCCATACGTCACTTTAAGCTGCTCAATGCCCCTGGAAATCCCTTTATGGATCGGTTCTGCCCATTTTTGGAGCAGTTCGATGAAATAAAACCGTTTCCGGATAATTTGCACAGCCAACTGTATATATTGTTCTGTATAAATATCGAACATAACGTCCGAAATATCCAATTTTCCACGGTGATCTTTGAGGATTGCGTTCCGTTGCTTTAAGACCTTTTGATAATTGAGCAGGTCATGGAGATAGACTGGAGAGATTTGTCCGATTTCCATGTCTAAAAACCTTCTTCGGACTTGTGGACTTCCTTTTACGAGATTCAAGTCCTCCGGAGCAAACATAACGACGTTGAGTTGACCAATGTACAGGCTGAGCCGGTTTTGTTCCAAATGATTGACCCGTGCTTTCTTGCCTTTTTTCGATATCGTTAGTTCAAGCGGAAGACGCCCGTATTTTCGTTGGATGTCCCCTTCTATTTTACCATACTCTTGTTCCCAACGGATAAGTTCTCGATCATTAGAGGTTCGATGCGATTTCGCCATCGATAATACGTAAATTGCCTCCATGATGTTCGTTTTACCTTGTGCGTTTTCCCCAATTAAAACGTTGATGTGTGGGGAAAACGATAGTTCAAGAGAAGCGTAATTCCGATAATCCGTTAAAGCAAGTCGTTCAATGAACATCCGATTGACCGTCAGAGGATACTAATATTTTAAATTTGCCTGCACCGGGAATCGTGATGATATCCCCGTCGTAAAGTTTTTTCCCCCGTCTACGATCAACTTCACCGTTCACATAGACAGTATGTTCTTCCAAATACCATTTGGCCATGCCGCCGGAGCTTATGCAATTCGACATTTTTAACAGTTGACCTAATGTGATGAATTCAGTATCGATTTTCATTACTTCCATCCGTTTCAATCCTTCATAAAAGTAGTCTGTTCTTCTATTTTACCGAACTTTCAGCTGTAAGTAAAAATGTAAGTGAAAAAATGTGTATGAAAAAGAAACAGGCGAAGGAAAACATTTTGCATTCCTTTGCCTGTTGAATCGGTAAATTTGTTACTTGTTAAAATGTCCGTACCGGTAAAATTAATTGTAAAATTGCATCGCTATCCATTGATTTCAAGATGAATGGTCTCATTGCACCTGTGAAATGGATGGCAACATCCTGTCCTTCAATCGCTTTCAATGCATCCATCATATATTTTGCGCTGAAGGAAATCTTTAGATCGTCCCCATTCACAGCAATTGCCTCAATCACTTCTTCAACCTTACCGATTTCAGGTGAATTGGATGAGACTTCAATTGCGTTGCCGCCTTCTGCAGAAAATCGGACGATATTGTTTCGGTCTTCACGGGCTAGTAGTGAAGCACGGTCAATGGCTTGTAATAATTTTCGGCCGTTTACTTGTACAGTCGTTTTATATTCAGAAGGGATTAATCTTGAAGTGTCTGGATAATTCCCTTCTAAAAGGCGTGAATAAAACAAAACATTTCTCGTTTTGAACAATATTTGTTGATCTGCAATAACAATTTCAACGAGATCGGAGTTATCAGGAAGTATTTTATTAAGTTCCTGAAGACTTTTACCTGGGATGACGACGCTGAACGGGCTTTCTGGCATCATTTCAGGAACGATTTCTCTTCTTGCAAGACGGTGGCTATCGGTTGCTACGCAGACAAGTTTTTCTTCGTCAGTTTCCCAATGCACACCCGTTAAGATCGGACGAGTTTCTTGTTGTGAAACGGCAAAGACGGTTTCCTTAATGAGTGATTTCATCAAATCAGACGGCAAAGAGAAGCGATATTCGTCTTTTACATTCGGAAGTACAGGGTATTCATCTGAATTAGATCCAATTAGATGGAATTCAGATTTACCAGATTGGATATGCGTTTGCATGTTTTCAACTTCAATCGTTACTTCATTCGTCGGTAATTTCCGGACAATTTCACTGAAGACTCTCGCTTGAAGAATGATGGAACCTTGTTCAATTACACGGATGATTTGCTCACCATCTTGTTCTACCGGGATGAATGTGCAAATAGTAATATCCGAATCACTTCCTGTCATCGTTAACCCTTTTTCATTCACATCCATTTTTACGCCGGTCAAAATGGGATTGGTCACTTTTTGACTGATTGCTTTCATGACATCATTCAATCCTTCGAGCAACCAATCTCTCATAATTTCAAATTTCATTTTGTACCCTCGCTTATATAATTATTAGTTAGTAATAAAGATAGTAATAGTAATAGGGGCTGTGGAAATGTGTATAAGTCCCACAAACCCATATGCCAGAAAACAATTCACATGTGCATAAAGTGTGCACATCTTGTTTCATTTTCTAAAGGTTATTCACATGTGGATTCGTCAGCCTCTTCCAAGAATGCTCTTAATTTCTTGAATGTCTTGCTGTAGATTTTGATCGTCCTTTAGTTGTTTAGAGATTTTTTCATGTGCGTGAATGACGGTCGAATGGTCACGGCCACCAAATTCGGAACCGATTTTCGGTAAAGAAGAATCGGTAAGTTCACGAGAAAGATACATAGCGATTTGACGAGGAAATGCAATTGCCCTCGTCCTTTTTTTGGCCGTAAAATCTTCCAGCCGAATATTGTAATGTTCCCCTACTGTTTTTTGGATATCCAATATCGTAACAGTCCGTGGACGGGAATTTGGAATAATATCTTTCAATGCTTCTGCAGCTAGATCAGTCGTAATATCCATATTAACGAGCGAAGAATAGGCTACGACGCGAATTAAAGCACCTTCTAATTCACGTATGTTCGTATCGATCTGATTCGCGATGTACAGCATCACTTCATCTGATATATCAAGCAATCCATCGGCCTTTGCCTTCTTGCGCAAGATGGCAATCCGTGTCTCCAAATCGGGAGGTGCAATGTCCGTAATTAACCCCCATTCAAAACGGGATCGAAGACGGTCTTCCAATGTTGGAATTTCTTTTGGGGGACGGTCGCTGGAGATAATAATCTGTTTTGATTCCTCATGAAGTGTATTAAAGGTATGGAAAAATTCCTCTTGAGTCTGTTCTTTTCCAGCGATAAATTGAATATCGTCAATTAGCAGAACATCCACGTTCCGATATTGGTTTCTAAAATCGCCTGCTTTGTTATTCATAATGGAATTAATAAATTCATTCGTAAATTTTTCTGATGACAAATAAACGACTTTGGAAGAAGGATCCTGCTCCAAAATATAATGCCCAATAGCGTGCATAAGATGAGTCTTCCCTAATCCTACGCCTCCATAAATAAATAAGGGATTATATGATTTCGCCGGTGCTTCTGCTACGGCGAGTGAAGCGGCATGAGCAAACCTGTTGCCCGAGCCGATGACAAATGTATCAAATGTATATTTCGGGTTTAACATGACAGATGCTGATTGGACCGCAGATTTATCAGGCTGATTTACTACCGGTTTCGGTACTTGAAAATCGTTTTCTTCCATCTCTTTTGGAACGACAAAATGAATGAATCGATCTTCTCCAGTTAATTCCGAGAGTATTCCTGTAATCAAATGTACATAATGATTCTCAAGCCAATCTTTCGCAAACGAATTTGGAACAGCAATTGTAACGTTCTCATCACCGTAGGACATTAATTTTGTCGACTTAAGCCAAGTCTCAAAACTTGGTCTTGAAATTTTATCTTCAATTTTCGACAAAACATTGTTCCATAATTTTTCAAGCTGATCCACTCGTGGGCCTCCTTTACATAGAAAATAAAAAACACACGAATATGTATTATACACAGAATTAGCTCTTGTGGATAAGAAATATCCGAAAGTGTTGAAAAAATTATCCACAACCTATCAACAATTGTGGATAATGGATATGGCTTTTAAATTTGTTAACAGCAAAATCTTTTATATTGTATCAAGAAACTATAAGAATGACAAGGGTTTCTATGAGTTATTAACAGTAGCGACAATTGTGGAGAATATATTTATCCACAGCCTTTTGTATGTGCAAAAGGTGTAGATAAGGCTTGTGTATAAAAAAACGGAGAAAAATTTCTATGAACATATTATTCAATTGTCGACTTTTATAATTGTGGATAACCTGATTTGTCGAATGACGCGGTTGAAACTTGTAAATTTGGTTTGGTGGTTTGGAATGGTATACAGAAAAAAAGTTGACATCTTTGACTGTCCCCTTTATACTGTTCAAGACTGTCAGATTGTAAAGGGACAATGCAGGAGGTGTCTTTAAATGAAACGTACATTCCAACCAAATAAACGTAAACGTAGTAAAGTTCACGGCTTCCGTACAAGAATGAGCTCAGCAAGCGGTCGTAAAATTCTCGCTGCTCGTCGTCGTAAAGGAAGAAAAGTGCTTTCAGCATAAGACCACTAACTCAGTGGTCTTTTTTTTTAATACAAAAGCGAAAGCGGCCAGTCTAGATACGACGGGCATAAGGCGGACATGCGAGACGGCGCTTTTTGCCGTACAGCATGGCTGACTTATGACCCCGAGTATCTGGCCGCTGGAGCTGGATGATTATTAGCGGGTGTACATGCCTGAAAAATAGATTACTCATTGACGATCCATGGAGGTGAAAAGGTTTGAAAAAACGTCAGCGGGTCAAAAAGAATGAAGACTTCCAAACAGTATTTAAAAAAGGCAAGTCTGTCGCAAATCGGCAATTTGTCGTCTATTCCTATAGGAAAGAAGGCCAACAGGAATTCAGAATTGGACTATCCGTCGGAAAGAAATTAGGAAATGCCGTAACGCGAAATCGTATCAAACGATACATCCGACAAGCATTCCTTGAAATGAAAGAAGAGCTAAAAAATGATCGAGACTATGTTATTATCGCCAGACATCAGGCGGCCACACTTGATTTTCACGAAACGAAAAAAAGTTTGCAACACGTTTTAAGGATTGCGAAAGCTTTTAATACAAAATAAGCAAAGACATGTTATTACGTAAGAAGTAGAACGTAATAAATGTTCATGATAAACTGAAATCATCGATAGTTCATAGAAACAGATTTGGGGGAACCAACTTGAAAAAAAGAGCCGCGTTATTACTTATGCTGACTGTAGTGTCGGTATTCCTAGCCGGATGCTCGGAGTTTAATCAGCCAATTTATGATACGAGCGAAGGTTTTTGGAATAAATTTATTGTTTGGCCGTTAGTATCCTTAATCATTACCTTTAAAGACCTATTAGGCACATACGGACTAGGAATTATCGCCGTAACAATTATTATCCGACTCGTCTTGCTACCATTAATGATTAAGCAAGCACAAAGTTCAAAAAGAATGCAACAAATGCAGCCGTTGTTGAATGAATTAAAAGAGAAATACAAATCAAAGGACGCTGTAACACAACAAAAATATCGTGAAGAAATGCAAAGAGTGATGACAGAGCAGAAAATTAATCCTGCTGCAGGATGTCTGCCTGTACTGATTCAAATGCCGATCATTATCGGACTTTATCATGCCATCAGCAGGATGAATGCTACTCCGGAAATCGAAATTGGAAATATCCTTTGGTTCGAACTTGCAACACCTAGCATTACACTTGCCGTTGTTGCGGGGCTCATGCAGTTTGTCGTTTTACGGACAGGTCCTGCCATGGATAATCCACAAATGAAAATGATGATGTATATCATGCCTTTCATGATTATGATTTTTGGTACATTCCTGCCAGCAGCACTAGCACTTTATTGGGTTATCGGTAATATCATTTCAATTATCCAGAATATCTTCATTTACAAACCATTTAAGAAAAAAGAAGAAGTGGCACCTGTAAAAGTGGGAGGGAAACGGAAATGAAAAAGATAACGCGAAAAGGGGCAACAGTGGATGCTGCGATTGCGGCAGCTCTACATGAGCTCAATGTTACGCGTGAAGAAGTCAATGTTGAAATAGTTGAAGAGGGAAGAAAAGGGTTTCTTGGATTTGGAGCAAGGGAAGCCGAAGTAATCGTTGCTGTAAAAGAAACAAGTAAGCAAGAAGTGAATGAACCTGAAGAGACCGATGTACAAGTTCGGGTAGAAACGGTAGAACCGGCAATTGTCGAAGAGAAGGTTGTTGAGACTGCTGTCGAACCGGTAGTAAAAACTATCCAAGTAGAGACGAAGGAACCGATTGCATCAGACGAACAAGCAATTACCGAAACAACAGCTTATGTGAAGGAAATTGCAAAAGCGATGGGAATTGATGATCTAGTCGTTAAACACGAAATGGATGGGAAATATCTATCCTTCCAATTGGAAAGCGAGAAAGCTGCATACTTAATTGGTAAACGCGGTCAAACATTGAACGCTTTACAGCAACTTGCCCAGCTCGTCGCCAACAAAACGTCTGAACAATTTAAAGTTGTGCGTCTTGACGTAGGTGATTATCGTGAACGCCGCGAACAATCATTGGAGCAATTTGCGGAGAGGATGGCCGATCAAGCTGTTCGAAATGGAAGGAAAGTTGAATTAGAACCAATGCCTTCTTATGAAAGGAAAATCATTCATAACGCATTATCAAACCGATTAGATATCGAAACGTATTCGGAAGGGACGGATCCGAACCGATACCTCGTTATTGAGCCAATCAGTTAATAAGCAAACCCCGTGAAGGTTCACGGGGTTTTTATGTGCGTGGAAATAACTAGTTATAGTTATCCACATTTTTTTAGTTCCACAACTATGAGAATGTCCGAATTTGTGTTATTATATGTTGTCAGATAGTCCAGTCAAAACAGGTTATCCACATGTGGGTAACCAAGTTAGGAAGGTGAAGAATATGCATTATGATACAATAGCCGCCATTTCGACTCCAATGGGGGAAGGGGCTATCGCCATCGTCCGGCTAAGTGGAGATGAGGCTATCGGCATTGCAGATAAAATTTTCCGTTCTCCGTCAGGTAAAAGACTTGCGGATGAACAATCACATACAATCCATTATGGGCATTTAGTGGATCCGTCTACGGAGGAAATTGTCGAGGAAGTCATGGTATCCATTATGAAGGCTCCAAAAACATTTACCCGTGAAGACGTTGTCGAGGTGAATTGTCACGGCGGCGTTGTGGCGGTGAACCGTGTCCTCAACCTCGTGTTGAAAGAAGGAGCTCGCCTTGCAGAACCAGGCGAGTTTTCTAAGCGTGCATTTTTAAATGGACGCATCGATTTATCGCAGGCGGAAGCAGTCATGGACCTAATTCGTGCAAAAACAGATCGCGCGATGAATGTCGCCTTGAATCAGATGGAAGGAAAACTTTCCAGGCTTATTGGCGAACTGCGGCAAGCGCTCCTTGAAACGTTGGCGCAAGTCGAAGTGAATATCGATTATCCGGAATATGACGACGTTGAAGAAGTGACGATTCCGCTCATGATTGAAAAAGGGACGTGGGTGAAAGAAGAGATCGAGAAGCTTCTGCGCACTTCATCCCAAGGGAAAATTCTCCGTGAAGGGTTATCGACAGTTATCGTTGGAAGACCAAACGTTGGAAAGTCTTCTTTGCTGAACAGCCTCGTTCAAGAGAATAAAGCGATTGTTACCGATATTGCAGGGACGACGCGTGATATCATTGAAGAATACGTAAATGTTAGGGGAGTGCCGTTACGTCTAGTAGATACAGCTGGTATCCGAGAGACGGAAGATATCGTCGAGCGGATTGGGGTTGAAAGATCCCGTCAAGTCTTAAAGGAAGCAGACCTCATCTTGCTTGTCTTGAATAGTTCAGAACCGCTGACAGATGAGGATATCCGGCTTTTCGAAGCAACAGAGGGAATGGACATGATTATCGTCATCAACAAAACCGACCTGCCGCAAAAAATCGATATGCAGCAAGTGAAAGAGTTGGCTGGCAAAGGTGCAATTGTCACAACATCCATCCTGAAGGAAGAAGGCATTGACGAATTGGAAGAAGCGATCGCCAAGCTCTTCTTCGAAGGAACGCTCGAGGCGGGTGACCAGACATATGTATCCAATGCAAGACATATCGCACTGCTCCATAAAGCTCATAAAACTATCCAGGATGCTTTGTACGCTGCAGATGCTAATGTGCCCGTCGACATGATCCAAATTGACGTAACGCGCACGTGGGAGCTCCTAGGCGAAATTGTCGGCGATACCGTCCAAGACAGCCTCATCAACCAGCTGTTCTCTCAGTTTTGTTTAGGTAAATAAAAGCGGAGGGAGGCGTTTAGCCCCGACAGGTACTGGAAGATTTGAAACTAAGGCGCTTTTTGCCTTAGTTTCAAATCTGAAGTGACCCGAGGGGCTGTCTCCCGAAGTCTAGATAGTAACTATAATAGACACGGAATATAGCAACACCATTCAAAAAATAGGAAGGATGAACGAACATGCCACAATTTGAAGCAGGCACGTTCGATTGTATAGTCATCGGAGCAGGCCATGCCGGCGTTGAAGCGGCATTGGCATCTGCAAAGATGGGTGCATCGACATTGGTGCTGACAATGAATCTAGACATGATCGCTTTCATGCCATGTAACCCGTCACTTGGAGGACCCGCAAAAGGGATTGTCGTCCGTGAAATTGACGCACTTGGCGGAGCGATGGGGAAAGTAATCGATAAAACACACATCCAAATGCGGATGTTAAATACAGGAAAAGGGCCGGCTGTCCGTGCGCTTCGTGCACAAGCAGATAAAGTGCTCTATCAACAAGAAATGAAACGCATTCTTGAAGAACAAGAAAACTTAACGCTCCATCAAGGAGTCGTTGAAGAATTAATCGTCGAAGACGGCGAAGTGAAAGGCCTCATTACGCAAATCGGTGCAATCTACCGTGCGAAAACGGTCATCATTACGACAGGAACTTTCCTTCGCGGGGAAGTCATTATCGGCGACTTAAAATATTCAAGCGGCCCGAACAACCAAATGCCAGCTATCAAGCTTGCCGAAAATCTTCAAGAGCTCGGATTGGAAACGGTCCGTTTCAAAACGGGTACACCACCGCGAATTAACGGTAAAACAATTGATTACAGCAAAACAGAAATTCAACCGGGTGACGACGTACCTCGGGCATTTAGTTACGAAACGACTCAATTCATCATGGACCAACTGCCTTGCTGGTTGACGTACACAACACCGTTAACACATGAAATTATTAATGAAAACCTTCATCTTTCCCCGATGTATTCAGGGATGATTAAAGGGAAGGGGCCAAGCTATTGCCCTTCAATTGAGGACAAAATCGTCCGTTTTGCGGATAAGTCTCGCCATCAGATTTTCTTGGAGCCAGAAGGGCGAAATACAAAAGAGTATTATGTCCAAGGACTTTCAACAAGTTTGCCTGAACACATTCAACGTAAGTTAATTGAAAGTGTGCCGGGACTTGAAAAAGCGGAAATGATGCGTGCTGGATATGCAATTGAATACGATTCCATCATTGCGACACAGCTTTGGCCAACACTTGAAACGAAAAAGATTAAAAACCTATATACAGCTGGCCAAATAAACGGGACATCTGGATATGAAGAGGCAGCAGCCCAAGGAATTATGGCAGGTATTAATGCGGCGAGCAAAGTACTTGGCAAAGAAGAAGTTATTTTAGGAAGATCGGATGCTTATATTGGCGTTCTAATCGATGACCTCGTAACGAAAGGAACGAGCGAGCCATATCGCCTTCTAACGTCGAGAGCGGAATACCGTCTCTTGCTACGCCATGACAATGCAGATTTACGTCTCACTGAAATCGGGTACAAGCTTGGGTTAATTAGTGAAGAGCGTCACGAGAAATTTTTACTCAAAAAGCAGCAAATTGAAGAAGAAATTGAACGCCTTCGAAAAGTAACGATTAAACCAAGTGAAGCTGTCCAGGAAATTATCCGTGAATCGGGTGGTACTGAGCTTCGCGAACCGATGAAAGCGGCGGATCTGTTAAAACGTCCGGAAATGAAGTATGAACAAATTATTACTGTTACGCCACCTGAAGAAGAAAAATCTGAAGAAGTGGCGGAGCAAGTTGAAATCTTCATTAAGTATGAAGGCTATATCGAAAAATCGATGCAACAAGTAGAACGTATGAAGAAAATGGAGAACAAAAGAATCCCCGAGAACATTGATTACAATGCTATTTCTGGAATTGCCAAAGAGGCGAAAGCAAATCTATCTGCTGTTAGACCGTTATCCATTGCGCAAGCATCAAGGATTTCTGGAGTAAACCCTGCAGACATCTCCATTCTACTTGTCTATATCGAACAAGGAAAAATCGCGAAAATTTCAGGTTAACATCATGTGACTGATGTGGGGTTAAGTCCGCATCAGTCTTTTTTTAAGAAGGAGGATACAATTGAACGAAGAACAATTCATTGAAGCGTTGAAAGAGCAGGGGATACCTCTCTCTGATTATCAGCTTCAGCAATTCAAAAAATACTTCCAAATGCTAGTCGAATGGAATGAAAAAATGAATTTAACAGCAATAACAGATGCACCATCTGTTTATCTGAAACATTTTTACGATTCCATCACTGCTGCGTTCTACGCAGATTTGAATGGGGAAAAATCGATTTGTGATGTAGGGGCGGGAGCAGGTTTCCCAAGCATTCCTTTGAAAATTTGTTTCCCTAATTTAGCCGTAACGATTGTAGACTCTTTAAATAAACGAATTACATTTTTGACTGAACTTGCAAAGGAACTCGAGCTTGATAACGTAAGATTTGTGCATGCACGAGCTGAAGATTTTGGTCAAAATCCGAAATACCGTGAGCAATACGACATTGTCACAGCACGCGCAGTTGCCCGCTTATCCGTTCTTTCAGAATTATGTTTACCTCTAGCTAAAGAGGGCGGCGTTTTCATTTCCATGAAAGGCGCAGCTGCGGAAGAAGAATTGAATGATGCAAAAAAAGCAATTAACGTGCTAGGAGCTGAACTCGTCGAGAAATTTTCATTCAGCTTGCCGATGGAAGAAAGTGAACGAAATATTTTCATCTTGAAGAAAGTGAAAAAAACGCCAAAGAAATACCCACGAAAGCCGGGCATACCGAATAAAACACCAATCAAATAATCGTTAAATGTTTCACGTGAAACATTTCGTACTTGTTAGTGAATTGCAAATCAAATAAAAATGAAAACAGGCGCTTACCAAACTTTAGCGCCTGTCTTTATACTATCCTTTTCTACTAAAGGCTAGTAACACTAAGGTTTCGTATTGTAATCTATAGAATTCTACTCTTTAATAAGTAATAAAGAGGATATATAATAGATATGACGAAATAGCTATTAAGAAGAGTAGTTTTGTAAAGGTGGGTGCCGGCGAATGAAAAACACGTTTTCACGGTTTTTTGGTAGTGGAGAAAAAGAACCTGATTTACAGAACACAAATAAAACTCCACAAGAGAAAGTCGATCAAGTAAAGATCGAATTGATTAAACCAAATAAATATCAACCTCGAACAATTTTTTCTGAAGAAAAAATTGAGGAACTTGCACGTACAATCCATACACATGGGGTGATTCAACCGATCGTCATTCGTAAAAGCGACGATGGGTATGAAATCATTGCAGGTGAACGAAGATTTCGTGCAATGAAAAAACTAGGCTGGGAAGAAGTTCCGGCTATTATTCGTAATCTTGACGATAGGGAAACAGCGTCCATTGCATTAATTGAAAATTTGCAGCGTGAAGAATTGACAGCTATTGAAGAAGCGTATGCATATGAAAAGTTGCTTGAGTTGCATGGATTAACGCAAGAAGCACTAGCGCAAAGGCTCGGGAAAGGGCAATCGACCGTTGCTAATAAACTACGGTTATTAAAGCTGCCGGATGAAATTAAAAATGGTATCCTGACAAAAGAAATATCCGAACGACATGCGAGAGCTTTAATATCGGTGAAGGATGCTGAATTACAGCATAAGCTTTTCCATGAGGCGATTGATGAGCAGCTCAATGTAAAGCAATTGGAAGAGCGCATTCAGCAAGCATTGAACCCTGTTGAAGAAGAAACGGAAAAAAAGAGAGTCGTCAAAAGAAAGTCGATCAGCAAAGACGTGCGAATTGCCTTGAATACGATTCGACAGTCGTTGGCGCTTGTTACGAAAAGCGGCATCGATGTGAAAACTGAAGAAGAAGATGCGGAAGATTTTTACACAATTACTGTTAAAATTCCGAAAAAGAAATAGAAAAACATAATAGTATTCTCGTAATTCGTTCGAGATGACTCTTGCTTTTACTAAAGCAGGAGTTTTTTTGCGCTATACATTACCACGAACCACATTTTTTTGATAAACTAGTAAAGAGTCACCGAAAAATAATGAATCTATTCATTATTGAGGATAGCCTTTTGATAGATGAGTGAGAAAGCAGGTGCAAGTGTGGGTAAAATTATAGCCATTGCCAATCAAAAAGGGGGAGTTGGTAAGACAACTACTTCGGTAAATCTTAGTGCTTGCCTCGCACATATCGGCAAAAAGGTTCTATTAATAGATGCCGATCCACAAGGAAACGCTACGAGCGGGGTAGGGGTCAGCAAAGGAGACGTACATCAATGCATTTACGATATGCTAATTGATGATGTCAACGTAAACGAAGTCATCCACCAAACGAAAATGGAAAACTTGGACATCGTTCCGGCAACCATTTCATTGGCAGGGGCGGAAATTGAACTGGTCTCCACCATTTCAAGGGAAGTGCGTATGAAACATGCAATTCAAGAGGCGAAGGAATTGTATGATTACATTATTATCGACTGCCCTCCGTCGTTAGGGTTATTGACAATCAACTCATTGACTGCGGCAGATTCAGTTATCATCCCGGTTCAATGTGAATACTACGCATTAGAAGGGCTAAGCCAATTACTAAGTACAATTAGGCTCGTCCAAAAGCATTTAAATGAAGGCCTAACGATAGATGGCGTGTTGTTGACAATGTTCGATGCGAGGACTAACTTAGGTATTCAAGTTATTGAAGAAGTGAAGAAGTATTTTCAAGATAAAGTGTACAGAACAATTATTCCACGAAATGTACGATTGAGTGAAGCGCCGAGTCATGGAGAGCCAATTATCACTTATGATGCAAGATCGAGAGGCGCGGAAGTATATTTAGAGCTGGCAAAGGAAGTGGTTCACAATGGCTAAAGGTCTTGGAAAAGGGTTAAACGCATTATTTCCAGAAGAATCATTATCGAAGGCAGAAACAATCGAGAATATTCGTTTGAAAAGCATTAAAGTGAATCCATATCAGCCAAGAAAAATATTTGACGAAATTGCAATCCAAGAGTTAAGTGAGTCAATTAAAGAGCACGGAATTTTACAGCCGATCATTGTCCGTAAAGTTGGTACAATGTATGAAATTGTTGTAGGAGAAAGGCGTTTTAGAGCTGCCAAATTGGCGGGGCTGATGGAAATTCCTGCAGTCATTAGGCAATTGACAGATGAAGAATCGATGGAAATGGCGATTCTTGAAAACTTGCAGCGTGAAGACTTAACACCGATTGAGGAAGCGGAAGCTTATCAAAAGCTTATGGATAACCTCAGTTTGACGCAGGAACAACTTGCGTTTAGATTAGGGAAAAGTCGCCCGCATATAGCGAATCATATCCGACTACTCAGCTTGCCTGAAAAAGTAAGGAATATGATTACGGAAGGAAAACTTTCAATGGGGCACGGACGAACATTGCTCGGGCTACGGAAAAAAGAACAAATTCTATTAATTGCCGAGAAGACAATTAATGAAGGATTGAATGTCCGTCAATTGGAAAGATTAGTCCATAAAATAAATGAAAATGTTCCACGTGAAACAAAACCAGAAAAGAAAAACATTTTCATCGAGGAGCAAGAGTCTCATTTGAGGGAATATTTCGGCACAAATGTAACGATAAAGAAGTCGAAAAATAAAGGTAAGATTGAGATCGAGTTTTTCACAGAAGAGGATCTTGAAAGAATACTGGATCTATTGAATGAATAAGCTTGTACCTATTTTGCTTTATGCAAAATAGGTATTATTTTTAAAGATGGAAGTGAAAGTGATGATATTACTCGGTTCAATTCTAAACGCCTTGTTAATAATAGTAGGAGCACTCCTTGGACGTTTTTTATATAACATCCCTGAACGAATGAAAGAGACCGTCATGTATGGAATCGGATTGGCAGTAACAGCAATCGGAATTCAAATGACATTTGAAAGTACGCAAATATTAATTGTCATCATTAGCATCGTAATAGGTGCTATTATCGGGGAATGGATGAATTTAGATGACAAAATAAATGAATTAGGCAAATGGATTGAACGAAAGCTTCCCTCTAAAAAAGAAGGACCTGGCATCGCGCAAGGATTCGTGACAGCAACGCTCATCTTCGTTGTCGGTTCCATGGCCATTATCGGAGCGATTGACAGTGGTTTGCGGAATGACCACGATGTGTTAATTATGAAAGGAATTATCGATGGATTCACCTCTGTCATCCTAAGTTCGACGCTTGGAATCGGGGTTGCAATATCCGCAATTCCAGTATTCCTTTATCAAGGTCTGATTACAATTTTCTCAACGCAAATTAGCCGATTTATACCGGACGATTTATTACAACTATTCATTTCCGAAATGACTGCAACAGGCGGTTTAATGATTATCGGAATTGGGTTAAATCTAATTGGCATTACGAAAATTCGAGTGGCTAATCTCATTCCAGGAATTGTTGTCGTCGGAGTTATTGTGACAATCGTTCATTTCCTGTTTTGAATCTTCCATAGGCTAATTGAAGGGAACGGGAAATAATTCGGCTCATTTCAAATGGCAGGTGCAGCCTAGTGCTTTGCAGGACAGCCTGTTCCATGAAACCTGAAATATTGACAACCCCTTTTATGGACAAATTACCGACAGGCGGCAACTCTTTACCGACCGCTTTTCCGGGATAGAGAGGTCCTTGATGAAACAATAAATGACCGACTGAATCGCTTCTCCCTAAGCAAGCATCAATAGCCACTATAAAAGGAGAAGGCTCCATCGCTAGCCGTTCTTCTAAATGTTGTTGTAGATTAAGCGCATGCAATGGCTTTTCCAACGTCCCGACGACATGAAAAGGGAACAATAACGACTCGGCTAAGTGAGATCCTGTCAACGGTCCCAGTGCGTCACCGGTGGATCGATCCGTTCCAATACAAAAGAATGTTAACGATTCTTCATGGAAAGGAATTTGTTCCAGAAAGTATGTGCTGAGCTTCCAAACAGCACCAGTTTTATTATAATGAATACGGTAATCATAATTAGTGGAAAGTGCTGTATGCATGACAAAACTCCATTCATATAAATATTTCATTAATTGATTGTGTAGCAGTATACGCGGCTTCATGAGGATTTATACGGAAAGACGTAATGAGGCTGACGAATAAGCAAACTAAAGTTATTTTTATAGTGTTCATCATTATTGATAGAGGAGTGAACTAAAAGGTGGAAAAAGAGTTTCATTTGAATGACGTTGTGGAAATGAAAAAACCACATCCATGCGGAACAAATGCTTGGAAAATTATTAGAATGGGCGCTGACATTCGGATAAAATGCGAAGGTTGTGGACATAGTGTAATGATTCCACGAAATGAATTTGCAAAGAAAATGAAAAAAGTACTCGTCAAAGCGGTAGCCGAGCAAAATTAGACAGGAACGCCAACTATTCTTATAATGGAAGAGTTGCAAACATGATCATGAAATTGACCTAAATGAAAGGTTGGGAAATAAATGTCGTTAACAGCTGGTATCGTCGGTTTACCGAACGTCGGAAAGTCGACTCTATTTAACGCAATAACGAAAGCGGGAGCAGAGGCGGCTAACTACCCGTTCTGTACGATTGATCCGAACGTCGGAATCGTAGAAGTGCCCGATGAACGTCTCCAAAAATTAACCGAACTCGTCACACCTAAAAAAACAGTGCCGACAGCTTTTGAATTCACAGATATCGCAGGGATTGTTGAAGGGGCGAGCAAAGGGGAAGGATTAGGGAATAAATTCCTCTCTCATATTCGTGAAGTCGATGCAATTTGCCAAGTCGTCCGTTGTTTTGACGATGAAAATATTACACATGTATCAGGAAAAGTGAATCCGATTGACGACATCGAAGTTATCAACTTGGAACTAATCCTTGCTGATATGGAAAGCGTGGACAAGCGATTAACGCGTGTATCTAAAATGGCGAAGCAGAAAGACAAAGATTCGATGGCTGAAGAGCCGGTGCTATTGAAATTGAAGGAAGCATTTGAAAACGAAAAGCCAGCTCGTTCCGTCGAACTGACACCGGAAGAATTCCAGCTTATTAAAGGAATGCATTTATTGACAATCAAGCCAATGCTCTACGTTGCAAACGTTTCGGAAGATGAAATCGCAGACGCAGACGGGAATGAGTACGTCAAAATGGTTCGTGAATTCGCGGAACAGGACAATGCCGAAGTGATTGTCGTCTGTGCAAAAATCGAGGAGGAAATGGCCGAACTCGATGATGAGGAAAAAGCAATGTTCCTAGAAGAATTAGGCATTAAAGAATCTGGCCTCGACCTACTCATTAAAGCTTCATATCAATTATTAGGCCTCGCAACATACTTCACGGCAGGTGTCCAAGAAGTACGTGCATGGACATTCCGAAAAGGGATGAAAGCGCCGCAATGTGCAGGCATTATCCATACAGACTTCGAACGCGGCTTCATTCGAGCAGAAACTGTAGCTTATGATGCACTCGTAGAAGCTGGCTCCATGACCGCTGCAAAAGAAGCAGGAAAAGTCCGTCTCGAAGGAAAAGAGTACATCGTCCAAGACGGCGACGTCATGCTATTCCGCTTTAACGTATAAACTAAAAAACAGCCTAAAGAGGAGAAATCTTCTTTGGCTGTTTTTTCACATGATTTCCCGCCCCGGCTTGAATAAATAGAGCTTTGGCAACTGTGGATCATCCTTCACAAGCCAATCATCCGGCAGTTTACGCAACTCCTTATACATCGCAAAATCACCAGCAGCACCACCAATAAGTAGAGCTGCCAACGTAAGCCAAACGCCGTTTCCAATCGTCAATCCAATAATGGCAGGCACTACACCAGTCGTCCAAAACGGAAGCAATAACGCCTTCTGGATTGCCTTGTTCGTCATTAGACGATCCGTCGTCGCATAAGCGATGCCTAACTTAAGATTCATCCCTATAACCATACTTCTCCAAGGTACCTTGCCGAACACCCTGAAACCAAGTAGATGAATTAGCTCATGGAGGACAATTAAAACAACATAACCAACCATTAAAAACAGAAAACTCCAAATCGTTACCGAGTAAGATACGCCTCCATCAATAAACCCTTTTACAACCAGCAAGCCAACGAGCGTTAAAATCGTGATCCACAACCCACTCTTAGCCACCTTCGGCAAATCAATCTCAACAATCCTATCCGGTTGAGCAGAACCCTCCATCTATATCACTCCTTACTAAATAAGTATACACGACATAGATAAGTTAGATTTATTAATTGAAAAGAACTTGCCGAGGATTGAAGTGAAAGGCGGCGACTCCTGGGGGAATAGCGAACGCCGTTACGAAGAACGGCGTTTGCGAGCACAAGCGCAGCGTTGCGAGCAGGATGCCTTAATTTCTGCAAAATGCGCAGAAATTAAGGCAAATCGAACCCTTCGTTGTTCGATTGGCTCAAGCCATGCCCGCGGAAAGCGAGCGCCGGAACGGAAAGCAAGTGCCTAGGTCTAATTCATATTTAATAGTTGATTGTCCACGAACATCGTGTTAAAATATGATGATGTGAGTAATAATAATTACTTACTCCTTGCCCGCCGTAACAAGTGGGCCAAAGTCCATAAGGAGGTGACTAAAGATGAGAAAGTACGAAATCATGTACATCATCCGTCCAACATTGGAAGATGAAGCGAAAAAAGCATTGATCACACGTTTCGATGACATCCTTACTTCTAACGGAGCGGAAATCATCGAGTCGAAAGAGTGGGGCAAGCGTCGTCTTGCATACGAAATCGACGACTTGCGTGAAGGCTACTACCAATTGGTAACAGCTAACGCAGGTATTGAAGCAATCGATGAATTTACACGTCTTGCGAACATCAACGAAGATATCATTCGTCATATGGCTGTTCGTCTCGACAACTAATCTATATACGAACGTAATGCAGTACCTTGTTTAAAGGTGTTGAAAATAATGAGGGAGGTTGCATTCTGATGATTAACCGTGTCGTTTTAGTTGGCCGATTGACAAAAGATCCTGAACTCAAGTACACACAGAGCGGAATCGCGGTAACGCGCTTTACGCTAGCGGTGAATCGGACATTCTCAAGCCAATCAGGAGAGCGTGAAGCCGATTTCATTAACTGTGTCACTTGGAGAAAACAGGCGGAAAACACTGCAAACTTTTTACGTAAAGGAAGTCTTGCCGGAATCGAAGGTCGTATCCAAACGAGCAGTTTCGATGGACAAGATGGCAAGCGCGTCTTTATGACTGAAGTCGTAGCAGACAGCGTGCAATTCCTTGAACCGCGCAGTGCAAATGCTGAAAGATCTGGAGCTGCTTATGGTGGAGCACCACAGAACGCACAACCTTATTATCAGAATCAGCAGCCAAACCAGCAATACCAACAACCAGCACAACAAAATTACACACGTACTGACAACGATCCATTCGGTGCAGGCAGCGGTCCGATCGAAGTATCGGATGACGATTTGCCGTTCTGATGAACGACGTCGGTAACGTAGTCAAGTAAGGAGGGAAAGCGATATGGCACCACGCCGTGGAGGTCGCAGACGTCGTAAAGTCTGCTATTTTACATCTAACAATATTACACATATTGATTATAAAGATACTGATCTACTTAAGAAATTCGTTTCTGAACGTGGAAAAATCTTACCTCGCCGTGTAACTGGTACAAGCGCAAAATATCAGCGTAAATTGACGACTGCTATTAAACGTTCACGTATCATGGCACTTCTTCCGTTCGTTTCGGAAGAAAGATAATTATACTTTTTTAACCGCCTTGTGATACCGGCAATCCCGGTCCAAAGGCGGTTTTTTGAATTTATAAGATAATAATTGAAAGTTGTCAAATGCATTGGATACGATTGGCTAACATATACTTCTTGTGGATTGTCATTTCTGTAAAATGTGGAAAAAAATCCTTCCGCGAAGCCTAGAAAAACTCGCGTCCAATGCCGTTGACAATGTACAAACCTATCCGCGTTATGCGTGAAAAAATCGATTTATGCGTATTTGTGTGGGTTTATGCGCGTTTCCTGGGAAATATGCGTTTTTAGCGGCGTTTATGTTATTTGTTCTCAAAAGAAACAACAATTATAGCGAGGAAACGCCGATGAATGAAGAAAAACGATAGATCGAGAACTATATTGCCCTTTGGTTAAACGGTGGCAATCATGATACAATTATATGAACTCAATTTTAATGAGGACATAGACAATACAAAGTCCATTGGCTGGACGGAGGAACAAAATATGCAGGACCAATCTCAAAAAATAACATACGGTGCGATGATGCTCGCATTGTTTACAATATTTCTCGCAGGGGCTATCTATATCCCCATTCTCGGAAGTATTATTATCATATTCATCCCGTTGCCGATCATTCTTTATCGGTTGCGACATGATAGAAGCTCGACGATTTTCGTTGTCGTAGCTGGCAGTATTTTATCCCTCATCGTTGGGGGTATTTTGTTAGTGCCTTTTGCTTTGATATTTGGTGTACTAGGCTTCTTTATTGCTGAATCGGTATTACTTGGCAAATCGAAGTTGTACACGTTCATGGCATCAGGACTCTTTTTCATCGTGACAGGTGTATTGGCTTATCTCATAGCAGCGCTTGTGTTCGAAATCAATGCAATCGATAGTCTGATGGGCACGTTGAAAGAGATGGAGACGCAATTCAAGACATCGCTACAAAGCTTGGGTGCATTGCCCGATAGCTATGAACAGATAGTGGAAGAAGCGTTTATGATGTACCGTTCTGCTATTCCGGCGTATTTCATTCTGTCGATGTATTTATTTACGTTCATAATGGTTATTCCTAATTTTGAGCTGCTCCGCAGACTGGGCCACCAAGTGCCGACGTTTCCCCCATTTCGGGAAATGAAGCTACCTGTAATCACCATTTTTGTTTATGGGTTACTTATTATGCTTCCATGGATGATGGATTTGAAACCGGAAAGTTCGGCTTATTTGTTATATGTAAATGCAACAATTATTTTACGGGTCCTTTTACTATTGCAAGGATTGGCTTTGATCTACTATTTTATGTACAAAATGAAACTGCCTACTGTTGTCACGGTGTTCTCCACCATTTTCGCATTGCTTTTCAGTCCAATAACGACACTTCTTGGAATTCTTGATATTGGTGTGAATATCCGTTCTTGGATCGGAAAAGACAATTTGAAGTAAGGGGATGAGACGATGAGGTCATTTTTTAGAAAAAGGGCTGTACGATATCCACTGACTGTCATATCTCTCCTTGGATTGATAGCGTCTTTCCTTTTATTCCTTTCAAATTTCTGGGGAGGCCTATTCTTCACAATCCCTTTTACGTTAGCGGTAGGCATTGCCTGGAAGCTTGAGGAACAGACATATATTGAAACAGAGATGCATATCGAATCCCTCTCTTACCGTATGAAAAAGGTCGGGGAGGAGGCGCTTCTCGAACTGCCGATTGCCATTATCCTCTTTAATGAAAAACAAGTTGTTGAATGGGCAAATCCTTATGCAGGAAATATATTCGATAAAGGGACGTTGATTGGTGAGGAATTGTTCCAGCTATCTGAAGCATTTCAAACTGTTCTTAACAATGAAGGGCAGCAGACGACGTTAAAAGTTGGCAGTTCCACGTACCAAGTCATTTACAGAGTAGAGGAAAAGCTCCTTTATTTATTCGATATTACTGAAAAAGTGGAAATCGAATCTCTTTATTACCAAGATCGTACCGTGCTTGGAGTTATGCTCATCGATAATTATGACGAGCTTGCCCAGACGATGGACGACCAGACGAGAAGCAACTTGAACTCACTTGTTACGTCACTTGTAAACCAGTGGGCGCTGGACAATGGTATTTTTGTAAAACGAATTGCATCTGATCGTTTCTTAGCGGTTTTCAATGAAGCGATTCTTTCCAAACTTGAAACAGCAAAGTTCACGATATTGGATGATATACGGGAAAAAACCGCAAAGCAGAACGCAGGTTTAACGCTAAGCATCGGGGTTGGAACTGGCTCCGCCTCATTAACAGAGCTTGGGGAGCTTGCGCAATCTAGTTTGGACCTTGTGCTCGGACGCGGCGGTGATCAAGTCGCTATTAAACATAAGGATGGCAAACTTAAGTTTTTTGGTGGCAAGACAAACCCGGTGGAAAAGAGAACCCGAGTACGCGCCAGAGTCATTTCACACGCTTTGCGTGATTTAATCCAAGGCAGCGATAAAGTGTTAATAATGGGTCACAAAATGCCTGATATGGACGCGATTGGGGCTTCCATTGGAGTCCGAAAAATGGCGAGAATGAACAACGTGGAAGGGCATGTCGTCCTTAACTTTGACGAGTTGGATGGAAGTGTAACCCGTCTGATGGATGAAATCAAAAAGGATGACGAGTTATTTTCCCAATTTGTCGATCCGGAAACCGCGTTATCGATGCTAACCGAGAAATCCCTTCTTGTTATCGTCGATACGCATAAGCCGAGCATGGTCATCGATGAACGATTGATCGACAAAGCTGAAAAGGTTGTCGTCATCGATCATCACCGTCGCGGTGAAGAGTTCATAAATAATACAATGCTCGTCTATATGGAACCATATGCATCCTCAACTGCAGAGCTCGTGACGGAACTTGTCGAATATCAGCCGAAACACGAGAATCTAACGATGCTCGAATCAACTGCGTTGCTCGCAGGGATTGTCGTCGATACGAAAAGCTTCACGCTGCGGACGGGATCGAGAACCTTTGAGGCGGCCTCCTATTTACGGACAAATGGCGCCGACACAGTACTTGTACAGCGATTGCTGAAAGAAGATATTGGGACGTATATTCAGCGGTCCAAACTAATCGAAACGGTGGAGCTTACTTCTTCAGGCATCGCGATTGCGAAAGGTGAAGAAGGCACTGTCTATAGTTCAGTGCTGATCGCGCAGACAGCAGATATTTTACTGACGATGCAAGGGGTCATCGCCTCGTTCGTCATCGCTTCTCGCTCAGACGGAAAAATTGGCATTAGCGCAAGATCTCTTGGAGAGCTGAATGTACAGGTCGTCATGGAGGAACTTGGTGGTGGCGGACATTTGACGAATGCCGCTTGCCAGCTCGAAGCAGAAACAATAGAAGAAGCGGAGCATTTATTGAAATCCGCTATAGAAGATAAATTGGAAAGGGGAAAATGATTATGAAAGTTATTTTTTTGAAAGATGTTAAAGGCAAAGGTAAAAAAGGCGAAGTGAAAGAAGTATCCGTCGGCTATGCGCAAAACTACTTGTTGAAAAACAAGTTGGCAATTGAAGCGACACCTGCAAACTTAAGCCAGCTTGAAGGACAAAAGAAGCGTGCCGAGAAAGACGCAGCTGCGGAATTGGCTGAAGCAAAGAAGCTGAAAGAACTCATCGATGAGACGACTGTGGAAATGAAAGCGAAATCCGGAGAAGGTGGACGTCTCTTCGGTTCGATTACGACGAAGCAAATTGCTGACGCACTCGAGAAAAATCATAAAATTAAAGTGGATCGCCGTAAGATGGAACTACCTGATGCAATACGGGCTCTTGGCTATACGAATGTGCCGATCAAACTGCACCCGGAAGTTACAGCTACGCTTAAAGTCCACGTAACCGAAGAATGATAGGGAGCGATAATGATGGATCAGATGTACGATCGCGTCCCTCCACATAATAACGAAGCGGAGCAATCGGTCATTGGTGCAATCTTCCTGCAGCCGGAAGCGCTAATTACGGCTTCGGAAATTCTTCGTCCGGATGACTTTTACAGAACGGCGCACGAGAAAATCTTCGACACGATGCTTATTCTTAGTGATAAAGGACAAGCGATTGACGTTGTCACGGTTACAGAAGAGCTTTCCGCCAAAAAGGAATTGGAAGATGTCGGCGGCATTTCATATTTGACTGAAATTGCAAATGCCGTCCCGACGGCGGCGAATATCGAGTATTATGCCAAGATTGTCGAAGAGAAATCCATCCTAAGACGGCTTATCCGAGTGGCGACCAATATCGTTGAGGAAGGTTTTACGAAAGAGGATGAAGTCGAAGCGGTCCTTTCTGAAGCAGAAAAAAGGATCATGGAAGTTTCCAATCGAAAAAATGCAGGTGACTTCAAGCATATTAAAGACGTCCTCGTAGAAACGTACGACAATATCGAGCTTCTTCATACGAGAAAAGGCGAAGTGACAGGCATTCCGACCGGATTCCGTGACTTGGACAAGATTACGGCCGGCTTTCAACGGAATGACCTGATCATCGTAGCCGCCCGTCCTTCTGTAGGTAAAACGGCGTTTGCCTTGAACGTAGCCCAAAACGTGGCGACTAAAACGGATGAAAACGTCGCGATTTTCAGTTTGGAGATGGGTGCGGAACAGCTCGTCATGCGTATGCTTTGTGCGGAAGGAAATATAGACGCGCAAGTGTTGCGTACAGGGAACTTGGAAGCAGAGGATTGGCGGAAATTGACGATGGCGATGGGAAGCCTGTCCAACGCCGGAATCTTCATTGACGACTCCCCGGGTATTCGGATTAACGAAATCCGCTCTAAATGCCGACGACTTCAGCAAGAGCACGGTCTCGGTATGATTATGATCGATTATTTGCAGCTCATTATGGGAAGTGGCCGTTCAGGCGAGAACCGTCAGCAGGAAGTATCCGAAATCTCCCGTTCCTTAAAAGCACTTGCGCGGGAATTGAAAGTTCCGGTCATTGCACTTTCCCAGCTTTCCCGTGGTGTTGAGCAACGTCAGGACAAACGACCGATGATGTCCGACTTGAGGGAATCGGGAAGTATTGAGCAAGACGCGGATATCGTTTCTTTCCTCTATCGGGAAGATTACTATGATAAAGAAACAGAGAACCAAAATATGATTGAAATTATCATAGCAAAACAGCGGAACGGTCCGACTGGAACGGTCACTCTAGCTTTCGCAAAGGAATACAACAAGTTCTTAAACATCGACTGGAGTCAGCACGAAATGCCATCCTATCAATAATGTAAAAAGTCTTGATAGCCTGCCAAGCAGGTTTATCAAGGCTTTTTACTATGTATGTGACTATACTCATAGATAATCTGCTCCTCATTTCCAACTAACATTTGGAAGAAAATAAGGAATAATTGGTTGCAATACTACAAGTTCATTACAAATTGCTATAAAGGCGCAAGCGACTTACAAGATATGATAAATTAAAGAAGCGTGAAAATCTCTCAGTATGATAGGCGTAATGTAGTAGTCGTCAGTCGGAAGGAGCAGTAAACGATGTTTTTCAAGAAGCAACAAACGAACGAACAACAAAATAAAAATTCCATATATAAAAAAGCCCAAAAGGTCGGCATGATGATGGTCCTCTTTGCTGCAATCGGTATTAGCTCCGGTTTCGCACTAGAAAAAGAGGGAGAATCCTTCATCCACACCGTCTACCACGTCTATTCGGACAGCACATATGTCGGGACGATATCCGATGAAAAGAAACTTGAACAACTCAAACAACAAGAACTCAAGAAAGCAGCTGCCGAATATGAAGGCCTCCCGTTAACAATCGGATCGGAGTTATCGGTTGTACCGGAAAAGGTATTCTCAGTTGCAACAGACGATAAACAGGTCCTTGGAAAACTTCAAAATATGTTAACCGTAGAAGCGGAAGTAATCGGTGTCCAAATCGACGAAGAAATAGCATTTTACGTTAAAGATATGGCTGATTATGAAAAAGTAATACAAGAACTGACTTTACAAACAGTTACCGAGCAGGAACTAGCGGAATTCGAAGCCCGCCAACAATCTACTGAACCTATACCACCATTAAAGGAAAATGAAACAAGACTTGCGTCTATTCAATTTAGCGCTCATATGCAGGCAACTGAAGGACGAACTTCACCTGAAGAAGTCCGAAGTGTACAAGAAGCAATGACGCTATTGAACAAGGGTACATTGGAAGAAAAGAAATATGCAATACAGGCAGGAGACGTACTAGGAAAAATTGCAAGTGCGCACAATATGTCAACAACAAAGCTGATGGAAATCAATCCAGGGATTACACAAAATACAATTCTTCAAATAGGTCAGGAACTGAACGTCACTGCTCTCGAACCTTATATCGAAGTGGAAGCACATTATGAGTCAAAAGAGATTGCCCCGATTCAGTTTAAGAAACTGACTGAAAAAGACGAATCAGTATTTAAAGGTGAAAAGAAAGTTAAACAAAAGGGTAAAGAAGGCAAGAAAATGGTCACGCAACTAATCCGGAAACAGAACGGAAAAGTGGTCGGTAAATCCGTGTTGGAGGAACATGTTTTGGAAGAACCGACTCACGAAGTGACGATTGTCGGAACGAAAGTGATTCCTTCACGTGGAACAGGTAGCTTTGGGTGGCCGGCGGACGGCGGATACGTCTCGAGCACAATGGGAAAACGTTGGGGAAGAGTGCACCAAGGCATTGACATCGCCCGTCCGAAGACACGATCCATTTTCGCCTCTGACAACGGCGTTGTGACGGATGTCGGTTACCACGGGACTTATGGAAACCGAATTATCATCTCTCACAACAATGGGTATCAGACGTTGTACGCCCATCTGTCATCTATTAATGTCAAAGTGGGACAAACAGTGCCTCGAGGCTCTAAAATTGGTGTAATGGGCTCCACAGGACGCTCAACAGGCATGCATTTGCATTTTGAAGTCATTAAGAACGGTTCTAATATCAATCCGTTGAGTGTGTTAAGATAAAGAGAAGGAATAGAGACGCTACAGTATTCTGTTGCCGTCTCTTTTTCTCATTTTGCATACGTTTTGGAATGGAAGGTTTTTTGCGAAAGAAATAGAATATATAATAAAGGAAACATGATTAGTTAATGCAAGCCTTGTGACTAGTAAGAATGATGGATATATAGATTAAATGAGTAAGCGCCAAACTGGCGGGAAAGGGAATGAATGATGCAAAACAAAACTATTTTAGTCGTCGATGATGAAAAGCCAATAGCAGATATATTAGAGTTCAATCTAAAAAAGGAAGGCTTCATCGTTCATTGTGCGTATGACGGAGAAGAAGCGCTTGCAAAAGTGGAAGAAGTACAACCGGATATTATGTTACTCGATATTATGCTTCCAAAACGAGATGGCATGGAAGTATGCAGAGAGGTTCGAAAAAAGTACGATTTTCCGATCATCATGCTAACAGCGAAGGACTCGGAAATCGATAAAGTGTTAGGGTTGGAATTAGGTGCAGATGATTATGTAACGAAGCCGTTCGGCACACGTGAATTGATTGCGAGGGTAAAGGCGAACTTACGCAGGCATTCGAAGACATTGTCGGAAGAACAGGATGAGGCGACAAATGAAATTACAGTTGGAAGCCTCGTCATTCAGCCAGATGCTTATCTAGTTCAAAAACGTGGGGAGTCGATTGAACTGACGCACCGTGAGTTCGAATTACTGCATTACTTAGCAAGGCATATCGGACAAGTGATGACGAGAGAGCATTTATTGCAAACAGTGTGGGGGTATGATTATTTCGGAGATGTGCGGACAGTCGACGTGACGATACGCCGTTTGCGCGAAAAGATCGAGGACACTCCGAGCCATCCAAATTGGATTGTGACAAGGCGTGGAGTTGGTTACTATTTACGTGATCCAGAACAGGAGTAACGAAAATGCAGAAAGTCAGTTTTTTGCGGTCTATCCATGTTAAATTCGTCCTTATCTATATCATGCTCATTCTTGTAGCGATGCAGATTATCGGGCTTTATTTCGCAAAAGAGCTTGAAGAGACGTTGAAAACGAACTTCACGACATCGGTTCGAGATAGGATGAACCTCGTTGAATTCAGTGTACGTGAAGAAATGTTGAAAGACCGGTCACCGGACGATCCGTCAACCGAACAGAGCTTGCGGACCGTCCTATCGGGCTTTAATTCGGAAGATATTAATGAAATACGGGTCATTGATGCAAAGTATAGTATTTTAGCCACATCCGAGCTGGGCAATCAATCATTAGTCCGCCAGCGATCGATGGAAGACAGTGTGAGGAGGTCAATCTCCTCTGAAACTTTCTACGAGAATATCAACTATGACCAGGCATCCGGCGAGCGTGTCATGGTGCGGGTGACACCGATTATGAACAATAATATGGAAGTCATTGGCGCTTTATATGTGACGGCCAATATTGAAAAAGTGTTCAGGCAGATAAATGAAATTAACCAGATTCTTGCCGGTGGAGTGGCGGTTTCCTTAACGATCACAATTATTATCGGCATCTTCATCGCCCGGACATTTACGAGGCCGATTTCGGATATGAGACGCCAAGCACAGGCGATGGCACAAGGGAATTTCTCAAGGAAGGTCCACGTGTATGGGAATGACGAAATGGGACAGCTGGCGATTGCTTTCAATCATTTGACGAATCAGCTCCAAGAGTCGCAGTCAACGACGGAAAGTGAACAAAGGAAGCTCGCCTCAGTTCTTGAAAACATGACCGATGGTGTCATTTCAACAGACCGTAAAGGGAGGGTGAGTCTAATTAACGACTCCGCACTCATGATGTTACGGATGACACGTGATCTTGTGTTGAATCGCCCAATTACGAGTATTTTAGGATTGGAACAAGAGTATACCTTTGAAGATCTAATTCAAACGAAGGATTCTATTGCGCTCGATTTTAGCACGGAAAAAGAACCTTATATATTACGAGCGACGTTTTCGGTGACGCAGCGGGAAACAGGATTCGTGAATGGACTCATTGTCGTTCTTCATGACAATACTGAGCAGGAAAAAATCGATATGGAGCGACGCGAATTCGTTTCTAACGTGTCCCACGAACTTCGGACACCACTGACGACGATGCGCAGTTATTTGGATGCATTGGCGGAAGGTGCTTGGAAGAACGAGGAGATTGCTCCTTCCTTCCTCCGTGTGACGCAGACGGAGACTGAGCGGATGATCCGGCTTGTCAATGACCTGCTGAAGCTTTCTAGGATGGATAGTAAAGAATATGAATTGAATACCGAATGGGTTGAATTCAATCATTTCTTCAACTCAATCATTGAGCGGTTCGAATTTTCGAAGTCGCATAATGTACAATTTAAGCGGTTATTACCATCATCTGACTTGTTCGTAGAAATCGACACCGACAAAATGACGCAAGTGATCGACAATATTATTTCGAATGCACTAAAATATTCTCCAGATGGCGGCGATGTCCGCTTCGGGGTGACAACGTCCGGGACATATATCAAAGTAATGATTTCCGACGACGGCATGGGCATCCCGAAAACGAATGTGAATCGTATTTTCGATCGATTTTATAGGGCGGACCGCGCGAGATCAAGAGCGATGGGCGGGACTGGCCTTGGTTTAGCGATCGCGAAGGAAATGATCATCGCACATGGCGGAGAAATATGGGCGGAAAGTGAAGAAGGAAAAGGAACAACTATCTTCTTTACACTGCCTTTTGAACGACAAGAGGTAGGTGAATGGGATTGAAGTATATCGAGCCGATCAAATCGATTATCTTATTATTGCTCGTCCTATTGAGCATTACATTCACCTTTTCTATATGGACGTACTCCCCTCGACTAGATACGATTGAACAATCGCCAACAGTGGATATTTCTATCGGCGAACGGAAGCAAGTGCAAGACATTATTAAGCCTTACAAATTTATTATTAAATACGACGATGATCTCAAAGGGACGACCGACGAGAACATAATTGACGAGGTTATGAGGGAACTAGACACATGGAAAGTGCCCCAATTGGAGTATATTCAAGACGAGATGAACAAGGAGCAGATGAAAAAGTTCTTTGAACAGCCGAATCAGTTCACTTTGTATTTCCAAGGGGATGTGCCGTTAGCCGTCTTTGATGAGATTTTACCAATTGACGAATCTAATTTACCGGAATTCAGCTTCGACCGTCTCGTCGTCAGATGGAACCCGAAGGAAATCTCTTTTGAAGTACATTTCATTGACCGAGCAACAGGAATCCATTATCGTGGAAAAATTAATGCGGAAGATACGATGAAGTCGTATCGCAATATCGTTGTTAACGGAGAAGACTTATCTCCCTACACAGAAGTGAATGTTGAGGAGCCGGTCTATTTAACTGTGCCAACGGAACCGATTAAGATGATTCAAAGCACGTACTATCAGGAAGAAATAAGTCCGACCCGTTTTCGGGATGCTTTATTCAATGACCCGAATGCAGTCCGACGCAGCCAAGTGGACTCTAAACATGAGGAATTCGGGGATGACCATGCACTATTGATCGTGAATACTGAATCGAAAATGTTGAACTTTGCCCACCCTGCCGTGGAAAGCAGTGAACCGGCAAAACCTTCTGTCCTGTTGCCCGATGTAATTGAATCGATAAATGAGCATGGGGGTTGGACGGATTCGTTCAGGTTTTCGTATATCAATTCGTATTCCCGCGTTGTGAGATTCCAGTTGTTTATTCATGGTTATCCGGTGTTTGGTGAGGGTGAGACAACAGGCATGACGGAAATTGCACAGTACTTCGGTGATAAACGAGTTTTCAAATATATCCGGCCGTATTATACACTCGACGTGTCGTTGTCGTTAGATGAGGAAATCACACTTCCATCAGGTGAGGATATTGCAAATGAGTTAATCGAATCAAAGAAACTCGATATCGGAACTGTAGATGAAATCATTGCCGGGTATATGATGAGACATGATTTGGAACAGCGGATTTTTGTAATTGAACCCGCATGGTTTTATTTAATGAAAGAGAAATGGCTCCCTTATATACCGGATCCGAGCGGGGGTGAGCAAATTGGATTGGAATAAAACGAAAACAATTTTCATCGTCGTATTTTCGATATTGAATCTTTTCCTCTATTCCTTATATGTGAACCGGCATACCGAAGCACAAAACGTACAGGTTGCAGGGAAAACATCAGTCGAAGATTTAATGAAACAGGAAAATATTACGTACAATTTGCCGCAAATTGTTAAGCATAATTTCCCCTACATCTCAGCGAACATGAAGACGTTCACGAAGGAAGAATTAGAGACATTGGAAGGTCAGTCCATCCTCATCATCGACAATACACGTGTCGAAGCTAAAATGGATACGCCAGTGTCTATCCAGAACACAAAAGGGGATTTACACTTCACGGACTTCCTTGCAAAGTACGTATGGTCTGGATCTGAATATGAGTTATGGGAAGTTGATGAGGGAGCTCAGAAAGCTATCTTTTTTCAAAAAGTCGATGGCGAACCGATTTTTTATAGCCCAAATGCCACATTAACAGTCTATTGGGACGAGGACTATGAAGTAACCCGTTATGAACAGCGGATGTTAGAAGAATTCACTAGCGAAAACTTGAAAAAAGAATTGTTGACGCAAGATGAAGCGGTCTGGTCGCTTGCTACGCGTAGCTATTTGAAACAGGATTCCAAAGTGCTGAAAGTAACACCGGGATACTCGACACTTGTTCAATTAACGGGAAAACAAGTATTTGCCGCTACATGGAATATTCGTGTAGAATTGAATGAGGGTACAATCGAGAGTCATTTCATCAATGCTATTGACGGCAAAGTGATAGACTTCCTATTGGATAGGGTTGAAGAGGAAGAACTTGATGAGGCCGAGGATGAAAAAGAATAAGGAGTTTTTCATATGCGTTTTAGTGTGCTTGCAAGTGGCAGTACAGGCAATTCCATATATATAGAGACCGAAGAGCATGCTTTTTTAGTCGATGCAGGACTAAGTGCGAAAAGGATAGAGCAACAGCTTGAGAAAATCGGCCGTTCCATGACAAATGTTGACGGTATTTTTGTCACCCATGAACATAGCGACCATATTAAAGGGATTGGTGTGCTGGCGCGAAGACATAAAGTGCCCATTTATGCAAATGAAAAAACGTGGCTTGCGATGAACGGACTTGTTGGTGAGATTCCGTTAGAGCAATGTTTCCATTTCAACATGGAGGCGAGTATGTCATTCGGCTCGCTCGACATCCAGTCGTTCGCCGTATCTCATGATGCCGTGGATCCGATGTTTTACGTTTTCCATGAAAATGACCGCAAGCTAGCAATCATTACGGATACAGGATATGTGAGCGATCGTATGAAAGGACATATTAGAGGGTCTGATGCATTCGTGTTCGAAAGCAATCATGACGTCGGCATGTTGCAAATGGGACGGTATCCATGGTCTATTAAACGCCGAATCTTAAGCGACGTCGGACATGTGTCGAATGAAGATGCAGCAGTTGCTATGAGTGAAGTTGTCGACCAAAAAGAAACTAAAATATATTTATCACATTTGAGCAAGGATAATAATATGAAAGATCTCGCAAGGATGAGTGTTTCGCAAACGTTGGAAGCATGCGGGATCCGCACGGGCGAATTCGTGCATCTGCATGATACCGACGCGGAAAATCCGACAGAGCTTGTCATTGTCTAATAGAAACATCAAAAAGCCTTGCCTACGGGTGAGGTTTTTTTGATGAGAAATGCGCACAAAACACTCAAGCGACTTGCGAAGTGAAAAAAACTTGATTTTATACAACCATATAAGGGTAAAGTAAATATAACTGTTACAGAAAGGGAGAGGGGAATGGATAATTTCAATCAAAGACCGGGCAACGAAGAAGAAAAACCGGTTATTCAAGAACAAGAAAAGCATGAAGAGCCACCAAAATTTAGCGAAAGACCGTACAATCCGAAACGCCGTGGCGGATTTCTACAAGCACTTTTCGGCGCAATCATTGGGGCTCTCATCGTTTGGTTTCTAATGAATGCCACTTCCGGAAAAGAGAACGTGACATCTAATGTTGAAACCGAGACGACCGGTGAAGACAATTTGAAGAGTGAGCGTGTTTCTGTCGATATTCATACAGATATAACCGATGTTGTTTCAGAAGTTACAGATGCGGTCGTTGGCATTACCAATTTGCAAACCGTGCGCGATTTCTGGTCATCGGCAGAAACGACACGACAAGGCAGTGGATCGGGAGTCATTTATAAAAAAGAAGGCGATAAAGCGTATATCGTTACTAATCATCACGTCGTTGAAAACGCGCAGGAGTTGGAGATCACATTCGATGATGGAACGAAGGTGGACGGAAGACTCGTCGGCAGCGATATGTGGACGGACTTGGCAGTCGTAGAAATCGATGCGGCCCATGTGAATACAGTAATTGAGTTCGGCGATTCAGATGCACTGAAACGCGGCGAAACGGTTATTGCTATCGGTAATCCGCTCGGCCTCGGTTTTGCAGGCTCCGTAACAGTCGGTGTCGTATCAGGAAAGGACAGGTCAATCCCAATCGATTTCGATCGCAATGGGTCAATCGACTGGCAGGCGGACGTTCTGCAGACAGATGCCGCCATAAACCCGGGTAACTCGGGCGGTGCGCTCATTAATATGGCAGGACAACTTGTCGGTATTAACTCGATGAAAATTTCAGAGGCGACTGTGGAAGGAATCGGTCTCGCAATTCCAATCAATATTGCGGTCCCAATCATTAAAGACCTTGAAATGACCGGAACTGTTCAGCGACCGACAATGGGCGTTAGCCTCATTAACTTGGAAGACGTGCCATCCACGGAAAGACGGAGAGTATTGAACTTGCAGGAGGATATAGCGGGAGGAGTTATTGTCACACAAGTATTCCGCAACACTCCAGCGGAAGCAGCGGGCGTTCAGCAATATGACGTCATTGTAGAAATGGACGGAAAGAAAATTAATGACATGGTCGGTTTACGAAAGCATCTATACAATGACAAAAAAGTCGGTGACACGATGAAGATGAAAGTGTACCGTGACGGAAAACTAATTGAAATTGAAATGGAACTAAGGGACGGAAATACGTTCTAATTGTTAATAAAGCAGGCGAAAAACCGAATACAATGTTACACTTTTTACATGGATGTAATAAATGTTTATCCACAACAGGCAGCATAGCAGAACATTGGCTATACTGCCTGTTTTTCTATCCAAGTAATAGACATGTGGATAAAAAGACAAAAATGTGCATAACATTGTGTAAAAAACAAAAGAGGAAAGAAGTGTGGACATTGAAAGTATATAGCTGCGAAACCCATATTAATCATGCACTTGACGTGTTCGTCGCAAAAGAAGAGACGTTTCCAATCATGGAGAAACTTGACGAAGAGAAAATGTTATCCACAAAATGCGAGTACTGTGACACGCCCGCATCGTATATTGTGGCGAACGCATAATCGGGTACAATATGTAGTTTTTTCTGTGGATATGTGAATAAGTTCTGTGTATAACATTTTAGCAAAGGTGGACAACCCTGTGAATATTACAATTGTGTCAGTTGGCAAACTAAAAGAAAAGTATTTGAAAATGGGCATCGACGAATACGCTAAGCGACTAGGTGCCTATGCCAAAATCGACCTCGTCGAAGTGCCGGATGAAAAGGCTCCTGAATCATTAAGCGAAGCCGATATGGAAATCGTCAAGAAAAAAGAAGCAGATCGGATTCTCGCAAAAATCAACCCAGATGCTTATGTTATTGCACTGGCGATTGAAGGGAAAATGAAAACGAGTGAGGAATTGGCGGCAAGTATGGAGTCATTGATGACGTACGGTAGGAGCAAAGTTGCGATTGTCATCGGAGGCTCTCTCGGATTACATAATGATGTATTGAAACGGGCGGATGAGCTGTTGTCATTTTCAAAGATGACGTTTCCGCATCAGCTCATGAAGTTAGTACTGTTGGAGCAGGTTTATCGCGGATTTAAGATTATTAAGGGAGAACCGTACCATAAGTAGTGCCATGTGTAAAAAAAGGTAAATATTAGCCATAAAAATCCATTATTTTTCGTGTTATTATATCGAAGGGGTTGTTTTAATTCATCGATATAATTTATTTTACACAAAGATGGAGTGAAACATATGGTTAATAACAGTGTCAATAATAGTGGATCAACAAGTAAGGCATACTTGATCCTCATAATTGGTATCATCTTTCTCGCGTTTAGTGCACCTTGGGTAAAACAATCGAATTTCGATCCAGCAACGTCTGTTATCCTTCGCTGTTCGATTGGGGCTTTGGCTCTACTTCCATTTGCCATTAGGGAAGCAAAAAAAATCGGCGCCCTTAATAAAAAAGGGATCATTCTTTCCATTGTCGCTGGTTTGTTTCTCGGAATTGACTTTACAGCATGGAATTATTCCATCTACTATGTTGGCTCAGGTATTGCCTCGATTTTGCTGAATCTACAAATCATTATTTTACCTGCGCTTGCATTTATAATAGACAGGGAGAGAGTTCCAAAAACCTTCTTTATTGTTGCTCCAATCATGATACTGGGAGTCATTATGTCCGGTGGTATTTTTGGCGGTGGCGGGACTACGGAAGGACCGACTACCGTACATGGGATGAATATTGCAATTCTTGGGACTATTGAAGGTAGTATATCCGGTATCTGCTACGGGATCTACCTCTATGCTAGCCGTAAGGCGACTAAGGTAAATATGGGACAGTTCATCCAGCCAATGGTATGGGCGAGTTTTGCCCAGCTAATAGCTCCTGCTGTTGTCATGTTATTCTTCTCTCACCGCGGCTTCGATGTGACTCATGGTATGATGGTCAATGGCGCGCTTCCAATGAATCCGGAAACCACTCTAGGTGATCCTATTACCGCCATGAACTGGTTCTGGATGTTTGTTTTAGCTATAGCTGGACAAGCTATGGCATGGACGTTTGTTCAATATGGTTCCGTTCGGTTGAATTCTACAATTGTCGCAGGACTCTTGTTACTTAGCCCTATTTCTACCGTCGCAATCATTGCCGTCCTTCTTTTCGGTGAAATACCTTCATTTATTCAGGTCCTCGGTATTGTTATTGTTCTTGGAGCAGTTGCATACCAGAATGGACTCTTAGATAAATTGAAGGTTGTAAAATCGTCGGAAGAACCTTAAGAAAACTCCATTTAAATAATATTTAGACTTATTTAGAATTAAAATAGCCCCTCACTTCCCTCACTTATTTAGTGGGGGATTTATTTTTTTGCTTAAGGGGTTCCGAATATTTCACGTTTTTAGGCATTAATTGCCTGCATAAAAGAGTTGAATATTATCATACTAACCATGTTTCCATGACGAGGAGGGAAGTTTTAATTCATGCATACAATTAATTTTACATGAACGGAGTGAAACATATGGTTAATAGTCCTGTCAATAAAGGCGAGTCAACTGGTAAAGCATACTTGATCCTCATCATCGGTATCATCTTTCTCGCATTTAGTGCTCCTTGGGTGAAACAATCGAATTTTGACCCGGCAACGTCTGTTATCCTTCGCTGTGGGATTGGTGCGTTAGCTTTACTTCCATTCGCCCTTAGGGAGGCGAAAAAACTCGGTGCGCTCAATAAACAAGGAGTCATTCTTTCCTTAGTCGCGGGTGTGTTTCTCGGAATTGACTTTACGGCTTGGAATTATTCCATCTACTACGTCGGTTCGGGTATCGCCTCGATTTTGCTGAATCTACAGATCATTATTTTACCTGCGCTTGCATTTCTAATCGACAAGGAAAGAGTACCGAGAAGCTTCTTTATTGTTGCTCCAATTATGATATTAGGTGTTGTTATGGCTGGTGGTGTTTTCGGTGGTAGTGAGAATACGGGAGGACCGACTACCGTACATGGAATCGATATCAACATTCTTGGAACGATTGAAGGTAGTATTTCCGGTATCTGTTACGGTATTTACCTCTATACTAGCCGAAAAGCAACTAGGGTAAATAAGGGGCAGTTCATCCAGCCAATGGTATGGGCATCTCTTGCTCAGCTAATCGCTCCATTATTTGTCATGTTATTTATCTCAGACCGCGGCTTCGATTTGATTCACGGAGTGATGGTCAATGGCAAGCTTCCAATGAATCCGGAAACTACCCTTGGTGACCCCATTACAGGTATGAACTGGTTTTGGATGCTTGTTTTAGCTATAGCGGGACAAGCGATGGCATGGACGTTTGTACAGTATGGTTCCGTTCGGTTAAATCCTACAATTGTAGCTGGACTTTTGTTGCTTAGCCCTATTTCTACTGTCGCTATCATTGCCGTCCTACTTTTCGGCGAGATACCGTCACTTATTCAGATTATTGGTGTCGTAATTGTCCTCTTGGCGGTTGCATATCAGAATGGACTCTTGAATAAACTGATAGGTGCAAAATCGTCTGGAGAATCTTGAGTATTCCATTAGACGTAGTGTAGACCAATTTAGTCCCTCACTTTACGAAGTGGGGGATTTATTTATCTCAACTAGCGGACTGAAAATGCAAAATCCAGCATTTAACCTTTATGCTGGATTTGTAAGTATTTATCTAAAGTAAGTTTGCATTCATATTCAATGAAGGTGACACCCGGAATTGAAATTTCCAAGTCAAGCGGTTCAATCCCTGCGGTTTGCCAAGCTTCAATTAAGCATTGTTTCTGCTCAGGGTGTTTTAAGAAAGCGATACCACAATCCCCGCCTCCTGCCCCTGACGGTTTTCCACTTCCGAACCTTTCAGCAATTAAACATAAATCATTCAGTTCCGCTGTTTCAATTGGAACACCTGCATCTTCACCTAGACGTTTAAGCAATAGACGGTTCTCTCTACTAGCTGCTAATACGTCTTGCTGATTACCTGTTTTTATCCCCTTAATGAAACGGGAGACAGAAGCATTGCTCTCATCTAAAAAACGAGCATACATAAGCGGATTGTTTAAGTGAAAGGCTTGAATTTTATTGACCAAAGGTCCGGTTGCGGCTGAGCGTTTCGTCCAGCCAACACACATTGAGAACTCTTCGGAAGGATGTAGCCTCTCAATTAGTAGATCCGGCCAACTCTCATTGACTAAAGTAGGGAATGTCTCGCCAATTTCTAACTTGCCGCGTAACCATTTTCCATTAAAAGTACAATAGGCGAGTAGTCCTCCATAAACGGCTGCTGCAATATCTGCCCCCGACCCATTTTGTTGCGTTAAGAAATGGGCAATAGCAGCTAACTTAAAAATCGTATCCTGGGATAAGTCTACCTCATCCCCGATATGGAATTTTACGATCGCTGTAACAACCGCCACTGTAATTGCTGCACTGGAACCAAGTCCATATTTCAATCCCGATTGTTGATCATCAAGTTCACTTAAGATCGTTAGCGAGAACGTCTTCATCGGAACATTGCTTTCTCGAAGAAAACGGTTGGCAACAACTAACGCATTTTGAATGAAGCGAAGACGAGGATCCTTATTGCTTAATAGACATCCTGGATCATTCCCCCATGTAATATCTTTTAGCCCAAACCCTGGTATAGAGAGAGTGTTTTTTACCCCTCCCTCAATAATGACAGTAACATATCGGGTAATGGCACCTACAACCGCTAGTTGTCCAGGATGCAACACTGAATATTCTCCGGCAATCATCAACTTTCCCGGAACTTGTATACGGTAACTCGAAACAGTCATATCCATTCACCTTTATCTTCAGTTATTTTGACAAATAAGTTACACCTGGGCCGGGTTGGCAAACATAAATTTGTTCTATTTCGTCAAGAGTAAGAAGCGTGTTCTCGACTACTTCCTTATCTTTTTGCTGGCATATAACAAAGACATTTGGTCCCGCATCCATCGTAAAAAATGCTAAAACTCCGGAGTCCCGAAGCTGTCGTACTTGATTCATGACCGAAATGGTACCCGCTTCCCAATACCAATACGGAGGATTTGCTCCCAAAGTAGTTGCATGCATTTTTAGAGCATTGGATTCAGTCACGTGACCGAACCGTTCAAAATCTTTTTGCTGAAGGGCATCCTTTAGTAAACCAAGATCCTTTTCAGCCTCTTTTACCCATATATTATAAAAAGGGGATGTTTCAACTGTATGTTTCATTCCAGCACGGCTTGAAATGGACTTTTTCTTGTCAGATAATTGGATAGCAAGAATGCATAGATCCCAATAGCTCTCCTCTTCAATCTGTCTCGCATAACAATCAGACCCATCATCCAAATTACCTTTCGTCCATTCAACAAAACCTCCGAAGATGGAGCGGCTGGCAGAACCCGACCCAATTCGAGCAAGTTGCGACAGCTTTTTTTCATCAACATCCAACCCAATTGCTCGTGCAGCAGCGGAAGAAAGTGCTGCATATCCAGAAGCCGAGGAAGCAAATCCCGCGGCGGTTGGCACATAGTTAATTGACTGAACCATTGCATACCGCTCCACACCTGCCATTTTTCGTATATGGTCTAAGTAGCGGGAAACCTTATTCGTCTCAGCCACATTTGCAATACATTTGTTAAAAATAAAAACATCTGCTTTCAGATCCTCACAAAAGTGTACAGAAGTTTCCGTGTAAAATTTGTCAAGTGTAATAGATAGGCTTGAATTCATAGGCAGAAATAATTGTTCATCCCTTTTCCCCCAATATTTAATTAAGGCAATATTCGCATGGGCCTTAGCGGTAACTTGCTCAAACTCCCGATGTTCAGACATATAAATCCTCCTTCCAATTAATTGTTAAAACTTAGCAAACAGCGAAATAATCCATGGTGCCGAATAAAGCGTCATAAATTGTACCCCGTAATTTACCCCTGTACGATAGAGTACCCCCGCAACAAATCCAACAAGGAAAACACCCGCCACATTCATCCAACCTCCATCCATATAGGCAAGAAGTAAGACTAAACTAAAGAACAAACCGAGCATTGCTTCATGTGGTACCCTTTTAAAAACAAAGATGCAGATTTGCCTTGAATATTTGATCGTAAGAAAAAAGGTAATGGCTAGAGCAACGATCGTTCCAACTAACGTAGCCAATATAAACTCACCATTTGAAAGAACATGGTGTAGATTATGATCAATCGTGAAAACCGGTGGTGCGTTAAATAAAGGATTGGCAGGGCCAATTGCCATCGGTGACAACGGAATCCCAAGAGCAATTAGCGGAATTAATACACCAGAAATATAAGTAGCATTCGCTAATGCGTCCATACACGCAATGGCACGAGATGCTTTCTTTACCGGGTCTTTTACTCTACTCGTAAATAATTCGCCAAGAAACGTCGTTAAACCGACAGGGCTCAGGATAAAAGCAATTGAACCAATAGCAGAGGATAAAGAACTAAAGCCTATTTCCTTTTTCGTTAAAATCGTGAAAGGATTTGCCTTAATCCCATCGTCCTTCACCGTTCTAAAAAAGATATCTTTTTTACCGAATCGCTCTAATCGATCTCTTTTCTCCTTGTTCAACAATTCAAACAAAGTTACGATTACTGGACCAATTGTAATCCCAAGGAAAAAGGAAATAAATACATTCGTTCCCTTTGGCACTACACCAACATCCCAATAGAGATGACGCAACCCTTCAATCAAAATTGAGAAAGGAAGAATAGATACAAGTGCCACCCATCGATTTTTACTAATGAGAGCGAGTATGATCGCTCCGGCAAAAAACAAAGAATTCCCGTATTCTTTAATGACATCGGCAAACGGGACGAGAGCATGCGCAAACAATAAACTAACAGGTACAGAAACAAGTGTGCCAATGACGGAACCTGAAGCCATTTTTCGAATCGTTACATCGGTAAGGCCAAACTTTTTTAATATAAGCGCATGCTCTACTTGAGGGGTCGCCATTACGCCCCCGGGAATTCCAGCCAATGCGACAGGAATAGAATCTGCAATTTTACTGGCAACGATTGCAGCCATAAAGAAAGTTAGGACAAGGATTGGCTCTAGTCCGGATAAGACAAGTACTAATATTACTGGGGCAATCGTTGCCGTCTCATCCGTCCCAGGTGCAACACCAATGACCGTATAAATAATCGCCGCGAGTATGGCGAATCCTACCATTTGCAAAAGTAAGGTGACATCCATATTATTCTCCCTCCTTTGCGTCATTTAAATTCCGTTTCGGCGGTATGATTATACTCGTAATTAAAAAGCCAAGAAATGCTCCAAATAAGCCGAAAAATAATGGTTTAGGGGCTTCGTTCGGAGCAATAAAATAACCGCTGAGTGTTGTAACGGAACAGATGAGTAATGATACGACCAAATGTTTTATATGAACGAGATCTTCCCATACTTCAATATTTTCCTTTGTACGATCTTGAATATCTTTGTGTCCTTTTTTATAGTGATTTCCCATAAAAGGCGCATCCTCTCTATGTTGTATTCGCTTATAGATGAAATTGATAATCATTCTCAAGTTGGTAGAATATGTGTAGTGTACAGGAAGGGCATAAAAAAACCTTGATGTACATCAAGATTGAAAAAAGAACCATTCATTTTTGAAAAATGAATGATTCACCATATATGTGTAAGTCATATTGTCTATTCTTTCCCATTTAAAACACTTCCTGAGGTTCAATCGTAAAGGACCACGTAGTTCGAGCCCCGGCAGAAGATAGTGCACTTGAAATCTCATCTCTTTTTTCCTTTGAGTCAGCCAAAGCAAGCATACAGCCACCATCACCACCGCCTGTTAATTTGGCACCAAGAGCCCCTGCTGTATTTGCAGTAGTTACGAGTTGGTTAATCCGATCATCACTTACACCAATCTGAATCAATTCAGAATGATTTTCATTAAGAAGTTTCCCTAATTCCTTTAGATCTCCATTCGCCATGGCATATTTAGCGGAAAACGTAATCTCTTTCATTCGTCTCAAAGATTCTTCCATCCGAAATTCATCTTTGCTATATAATTCCCTGACCCTGCTAACTGTTTTTTGTGTATCCCCAATTTTCCCTGAATCTGCAATAACAAAATGGAGGGGGCGGGCGACTTCAAGACGCACAATTTCTTCCCCTTTGTGAAACAAAATGGGTGTATTACTCATCGCGGTAGCCATATCAATTCCACTAGGATTCCCATGCGAATACACCTCAGCAGTATGAACAAAGGTAGACAATGTATCATCAGGTAACTTCGTTTCAAAATAGGAAAACAAGCCTCTTACAATTGCAACTGCAATAGCCGCACTAGATCCTAATCCTCTTCCAATTGGAATTTCGGAGTGAATCGTAATCTTTAGTCTTCCACAAGGACGTTTTAAGTATGTCAATACTTGATGGATACAGGCTTTGATGCCTTCTAATTTTGGAGGAATCTGTTCCAACGGTCCGCTATACACCGTGGATTCAACAACGATTCCGTTTGGTATCTCTTCGATTATAGCCTCCACTTTGAGTGGAAATGGCAGAGCAATGGCGGGGTTCCCATAAACAACTGCATGCTCTCCCGTCAAAATTAATTTGCTATGTGAGAAACCAGTTGCATTTCTTTTCGGTGTTGAAAAACCTTTCACCTACAATCACCTTCTCCTTAAAACCGTCAACCTATTTACTTCATCGATTTTATTTAAAGTAGTATATATCGATTACCAAAAATTAAACTTGATGTATATCAAGTTTGTCTAAATCCCCGAATTGTTCAAGGTATATAGGTAAATAATACGTTAAGAAGGAGAAGGTAAAGCAATGCGAATTGTGGGGGTTACAGAAGCAATTCGTTTTTCTTTTGTATTGATTATTTAATGTTTTCATTGTTTTGCCCTCTTTCCGATTTAAAGTGGCGTTTTAGTAAGGAATGCCTTAAGTATACGGATTCTAGCACTAATCACGAACATCAAAGTAAAAAACTTAAAAAATGTTCGCATTTTCTATTGTCAGCAAGGGGAGGTTTAACTATAATACTTTTATGTTTAAGTTAACAATTCATCTTTATGGAGTAAATTATACTTAATTAATGGAAAGTGAGGCTCGGAAATGACCCTTCGTAGAATTCCTTATATTCTCCTAGCCCCAGGAATGGTTCTTTTAATTTTATTCTTGGTGTTACCTTTAGTATCCATCATTTTTCCGACGTTCTTTGAAGGCGGAGGATTTACCTTTGCAAATTATGTCTCGTTCTTTATGGATGAGTATAATTTTAGTATTTTTTGGCGTACGCTTAAGATTTCCCTAATTGCCACTTTGTTTTGCGCATTGTTAGGCGTTCCGACAGCTTACTACATTGCACAAAGTCCAAAAAAATGGCGCGGTCTGTTAATGTCCATTACATTGTTTCCGCTGTTAACGAACTCGGTTGTCCGGAGTTTTGCATGGATTACTATTTTAGGGCAGAGCGGGATTATTAATACGACGTTAATAAAGCTTGGCCTAATTTCTAAACCACTTACGCTACTTTATACAGAGTTTTCCATAATAATTGGTTCCGTGTATCTGTTCTTACCTTTAATGGTCATTACGTTAGTAGGGATTTTTGAAAACATCGATACAGACATTATGGAAGCTGCAGAAACGTTAGGAGCGAATCGCCTCATTGCATTTATGAAGGTGATCTTACCGTTAAGTGTGCCAGGAATTATTGTAGGGAGTATTTTAGTCTTTACAGGAAGTATGACTGCATATACGACCCCACAATTGTTAGGTGGTAATCGAAACATTATGTTAGCTACTTTCTTATACCAAAATGCAACTGCATTAGGAAATTGGCAAGGTGCGAGCGTAATTGCGTTAATTATGATTGTTGCGACCATTGTCGTGATGAAATTCTTCGACTGGATTGCTAAACGCATGGATAAGAGAGGTGAAGCAAGTGCGTAAGGATGCTGGTTTAACGATCATAGCAGGTATTGTTTTTGCTTTTTTATTAATTCCTCTATTCATTATCGTCGTAACCTCTTTCGGGTCAGCTTCAACGATTCAATTCCCAATTAAAGGTTTCACATTCGAATGGTATAGCAAAGTGTTTTCAAATGCATCCTTTATGGATAGCTTCGTCTTAAGTTTGAAAGTCGCCTTTATTGGAACTTTGTTGGCGGTACTTGTTGGTGTTCCGGCTGCTTATTCGTTGGCACGCCACGGCGTTTTCGGGCGTAATTGGATTAAGAGCTTTTTCCTTTCGCCGACGATTGTACCGGGGTTAGTTGTCGGATACGCGTTGTATCAATTTATTGTCATCAAATTTCAATTTCCAATTATTCAAGGGTTGTTATTAGGTCATTTCTTAATTTGCTTGCCTTACGTCATTCGTGTCGTAGGTTCTACGATTGAGCAGTTAGATTTCTCGATTGAAGAAGTTTCGTGGACATTAGGCTGCACAAAGTTGCAAGCGTTTATCAAAATAGTGTTGCCTAACATTACATCTGGAATTTTTGCTTCCTTCATGCTGGCATTCATTAATTCCTTTAACAATATTCCTGTGTCTCAGTTCTTATCAGGTCCCGGTGTTACAATGCTACCTACAAATTTAATGAATTATATTGAATACAATTATGATCCATCTGTTTCTGCATTATCTGTTGTTTTAATGCTTGGTACGGTCGTTTTAATGTTTGTTATTGAAAAGACATTAGGGCTAGCAAGTATCTCATAAAAATATGGGGGATTTTACGCGAAGGGAATGAAGAACATAATGTCCTATGTTGAATTAAAAGATATTCGTGTGAGTTACGATAATACTACCGACATATTGAAGGACTTGAATTTATCGATTGAAAAAGGCGAATTAGTTTCTTTACTTGGGCCATCTGGCTGTGGGAAAACGACAACTTTACGGGTGATCGCAGGCCTAATTGAACCCAATGATGGTGAGTTCCATGTGGATCGTCAAAACTTAACAAAAGTACCGGTTCATAAACGTGATTTTGGAATGGTATTCCAAAGCTATGCCTTGTTTCCTCACCTCACGATTAAGGAAAATGTAGGGTTCGGCTTAAAATTGCGGAAAGAAAAAAAGTCCGTCATTGAAAAAAAGGTAAAAGATATATTAGCTATTACGGGCTTGGAGGCGCTCGCTGACCGTTATCCAAAGCAACTTTCAGGCGGGCAACGACAACGTGTGGCGCTAGCGAGAGCTTTAGTAATTGAGCCTAAATTATTATTATTGGATGAACCACTAAGTAACTTAGATGCTAAATTGCGTGTAGCAATGCGGATTGAAATTAAACGAATCCAAAGCCAATTAGGGATTACGTCTGTGTTTGTTACTCATGATCAGGAGGAATGTTTCTCCATTTCAGATAGAGTAGCTGTCATGAATAAAGGAGTAATCGAACAGTTCGACACACCCGAAGAGATTTACAAAAATCCAAAAACTGAATTTGTCGCTCGCTTTATTGGATTTGAAAATTTCTTTGAGTTAACACCGATAGGGTATGGGAAATATGAGACTGTTGATGGAACAGTTTTTCTATGCAATCGCATAAGAGAAGCAGGACAGCAAACAGGAACGATTCGTCCGGATGATATTGAATTTGTTGCAAACACTAAAGCAAATTCAACTAATACTGTATCCGGGGAGGTGAAAGTTCGTACATTTTTAGGTAAAGCCTATCAATACGAGGTGGAAACCTCTATCGGTTCATTGCTTGTGAATGAGGCGGCTCATGAGGTCTATCAAGTGGGAGACAACGTTACATTATCTATTCCAGCTGAAAAACTTATTATCGTTTAAACCAAATTTAAAGGAGAGAAAAAAATGAAAAAACGATTAGGATTAGCAAGTCTAACATTGGCAACTGCTGCTATTTTGGCTGCCTGTAACGGCAACGGTGGAACGACGAAGGAAAAGCAAGCAACATTAGTCATTTCTACATTTGGCTTGGAACAAGATAAAATGCAAGAAGACGTCTTCAAACCATTTGAGGAAAAACACAATGTGAAAATTGTATTAGAATCAGGAACAAGCTCTGAACGTTATACAAAACTGAAAAGTAATCCGAATTCTACGGTTGACGTAATCGAATTATCTCAATCGAATGCAGCTTCCGGAGTATCCGATGGACTGTTTGAGACAATTGACAGCTCAAAAGTTCCTAATATGGACAAGTTAATCGATAGCGCAAAAGATCTGTCTGCAGATGGGTCGGGACCAGCGTATACATTGAACAGTATTGGAATTGTTTACAATAAAGAGGCAGCTGGAATGGAAATAAAAGAGTGGGATGATCTTTGGGACCCTTCTCTAAAAGGAAAAATTTCTATTCCTGATATTACATCCACATTTGGTCCAGCAATGCTGTATGTAGCAAGCAAACACGAGAATACCGATATTACTCAAGATAATGGGAAAGCAGCTTTTAAAGCAATTACAGATCTATCTCCTAACGTAGTGAAAACATATAGCAAATCCTCAGATTTAGCGAACATGTTCCAATCAGGAGAAATTGTTGCTGCAGTAGTTGGTGATTTTGCTGTTCCGATGATTACGCAAGCTAATCCAGATGTAGTGTACCTTGTCCCTGAATCAGGAACATACGCGAACTTTAATACAATCAACATTAACAAAAACTCGAAAAATAAAGACTTAGCGTATAAATACATTGATTGGAGATTGAGCCAAGAAATCCAAGAAAAAACGGCCAAGTCTCTAAATGAAGCTCCGACAAATAAAGATGTTGTATTGGACGATGAAACGGCTAAGAATAAAACGTACGGTGCCATAGCCGAACGTACAAACAAAGTGGATTCACTATTCGTAAATAAAAACCTCGAAGACTGGATCAACCAATGGAATCGAATCTTAAATAGATAATAACGATGTAAGGAGAAGGGCTAAGTGTAAATCTTGGCCTTTTTCCTATTCAATGGGAGGGAAAAAGATGAAAGTGGATGTGGCAATACTGAATGGACAGGTGTTTAATTCGTTCACAAAAAGGTTTGAGAAAAAACACGTTTCGATTATCGGCGACAAGTTTTATTATATTTCACCTGATGAATTTGAGCGTTTAGAGGTACAGGAAGTTGTAGATGCGACGAATCAGTATATCGTTCCAGGACTTATCGATATCCATATGCATATTGAAAGCTCTATGACGTCCCCTGCGATTTTTTCCGGCGCCGCATTAGCACATGGCGTGACGACGGTCGTAGCAGATGCGCATGAGATTGCTAATGTGTGTGGAATGGAAGGGTTGGAGGCATTCTTTTCTCAACCTAGCGTCATGGATATATTTTATGCGATCCCTTCATCTGTCCCTTCAACGACACCCGAATTAGAAACGACAGGCGGCTATATAGGCGTAGAAGAAGTAAAACAGCTCTTACAGCACCCAAAAGTAATTGCTTTAGGTGAAGCGATGAACTTTAATGGGATCGTCAATGAACCGGATTCATTGATCCGGCAAATTATAAGAGCTGTTCAAAAAGAACGACCTTTTATGCCTTTAGAAGCCCATATTCCCCGCGTTTCAAGCTTGGACTTGGCAAAGTTTTTATATGCAGGATTGACGGCTGATCATACCCATCAGACACCTGAATCGATTTACGAGAAGATTACAAATGGGATGTTTTTGGAGCTTCAAAAGAAATCGATCACGCCGGAAAATATCCGTGTCATCGTTGAAAATAATTTTTATGAATATGTAGCATTTGTTACCGATGATGTGATGGCAGACGATTTGTTGGATGGCCATTTGAATGCGCTCGTTCAATTAGCAATATCGTGCGGTATGCCAGCAGAACAGGCACTTTACTGTACGACGTATACGCCTGCGAGACGAATGGGATTCCAGGATCGTGGGGCAATTGTCTCCGGCTTCAAAGCAGACTTTTTATTGCTTAACGACGTCGAAAGTGTAGAAATTGCAGCTGTGTACAAAGACGGAAAGTTGATCCACGAACGAGGAAATGAGATCCAGTATCCGGATGAGAAACCACATTTCCCACGACATTTTTATGAATCTGTCCAATGCCGCGCGTTAACAGCTAAGGATTTGCGGATACAGGTGAAGGCGTCCGAAAAGGCTATCGTTAACGTCATTCAAATTGCACAAGTTGGGACATTTACTGAGCATGTCCAGCGTGAAGTAGCTGTTGTAGATGGATATTTGGATTGGGAAAATAGCGGGTTAGCGTTAATTGTTGTTATGGAACGGTATGGAAAGACAGGTGATATCGCTTACGGATTTGTGGAGAATGCGCTCGTTGAAAAAGGAGCCGTTGCAACAACATGGGCACATGATCATCACAATGTAATGGTAATGGGAACGTGTGCGGAAGATATCCTTGTAGCGCAAAAGCAATTAGTCGACATGCAAGGCGGTTATGTAGTGACGCAAGATGGGAATGTAAGAGCTGTATGTCCATTGCCAGTTGGCGGTATTATTAGCGATGCACCAATCCAGGAACTAGGTGCACAGCTAAAAGAAGTTCGTCAGGCAATGGTTGCATTAGGCTATCGCAATAGCAATGAAATTATGTCTTTCTCAACATTATCGTTACCTGTTTCACCGGTCATTAAAATTACCGACAAAGGGATGATGAATGTTCGTTCTCAAATGATGATCCCGTTAGTTGAGGGTGAAAGAAATTGAAAATACTCATTAAAAACGCGTGGATATTAACGATGAATGAGCGAATGGAACAATTTCGCCATGGCTATGTAGTAGTAGCGGATGAGAACATTATTGAAGTAGGGTCAATGGATTCCTTATCGAAGGACCTTTTCTATGATCAATGCATCGATGCGAAAGATGCGATTTTAATGCCTGGCATGGTTAATACGCATACACATATTGGCATGATTCCATTTCGTTCATTAGGTGATGATTATCCGGACCGTTTACGTCGCTTCTTATTTCCGTTAGAAAATGAATGCATGAACGAACATCTTGCGTACACAAGCGGTAAATATGCCATTGCTGAAATGCAACTTGCCGGTGTAACAACTTTTTTTGATATGTATTATTTTGAACATCAATTGGCGATAGCGGCGGAGGAAATGCAAGCGAGAGCCCTATTAGCTGAAACTGTTATCGATTCAGTTACGGTTGATGTACCGGAGCCGATGGGCGGTATACAATACGCTGAACGTTTTATGCCGAAGTGGCAGGAAAATAAACAAATTCGAGCATCGGTAGCACCGCATGCCCCGTATTCAACTACTATTGAAGCGTTGCAACAGGCAGATCAGTTATCTAAAACATACGATGTGCCGTGGATGATGCATGTCAGTGAAATGGATTTTGAAATGGAGAAATACCGAAAAGAGCGCGATCAAACACCTATTGAATTTTTAGCGGATATTGGTGTATTAAGTTCAAGACTCGTGGCGGCACATTGTATTCATTTGTCTGATCATGATATTGAGCTATTGAAAATGTATGATGTAAAAGTGGCCCATTGCATTGGTGCCAATACGAAATCTGCTAAAGGTGTAGCTAGGGTGCGGGATCTACTATCTGCCGGTGTAACAGTCGGGTTAGGAACGGATGGACCAAGCAGCGGGAATACGCTAGATCTATTCAGCCAAATGCGGTTGTTTGCTAATTTCCACAAAACCCATTTGAAGGACCGTAGTGCATTTCCTGCGGAAGAGATTGTTAAGCTTTCAACGATTGAAGGGGCGAAAGTGTTAGGTTTGGAAGGGCAAATTGGTTCCATCGAAGTTGGGAAACAAGCTGATTTCATCCTCGTCGAAACCGATTCAGTTAATATGTTTCCTATTTTTGATCCATATTCGGCTTTAGTCTATTCTGCAAATGCGAGTAACGTTAGTGACGTATTCATCGCTGGAAAACAAGTTGTGGCAGAGAAGAAACTTGTAAATCATGATGTACAAACATTGCGGGCAGAACTGGCAAAAGCGATGGAGCAATGCGGATTTAAAAGAAAAGCATTGTTAGCAATGGAGGATAGATAATAAGAGGCAAGTGTTTGAGGGACCACTCGTTCATTCGAGTGGTTTTTTCTTTTTCTACTAACATCTGATTCGTATCCGGAATTCTGTTATAAAACAGTCACAATTTCTCTATTTCTTTTGCACAAAGATAATATATAATGATTCCATTGATTTTAGTAAATAGGACAATTTAATCGAGTGAACCCAGAAATAAACTATTATTTTTAGTTTAAACTCGGATGAATTTAGCCCTTGCGTTTTCAATGTTCGTTATTTTAGTGTGAATAAAATAGAGGGAAAGAGGTTTTGAAATGGGTAAATTAGATAATAAATGGCTTCGCGCCGTTATTCCTGCATTATTAATTCACTGTAGTATTGGTACAGTTTACTGCTGGTCATTGTTTAAGAACGACATTGCTTCTTATATTGGAAAGCCGATCGGTGAAGTGGAATGGGCATTTAGTTTGGCGATTTTCGTCCTTGGTATGTCCGCTGCTTTCGGTGGAAGATTTGTTGAGAAAGATATACATAAGTCATCTCTACTTGCGGCTATATTTTTTGTCGTTGGGATGGTAGGAACAGGTTTCTTTATTTATCAAAAATCATTAGTCGGTATATATATTTCATACGGTATTGTGATGGGAATTGGGCTAGGCATCGGTTATTTAACACCGGTAAAAACATTAATGCTTTGGTTTTGGAAGCAGAAAGGGTTGGCAACGGGCTTTGCTGTAGCAGGTTTTGGCTTAGCGAAAGTAATTGCGAGTCCATTAATGGAATATCTACTCGGGAAAAGAAATAGCGAAGGATTGTTAGTAAACGCATCAACTATCTATACAATGTTTTATATTTTAGCAGCTATCTATTTAGTGATGATGGTTATTGGTCACGTACTTCTAAAGAAACCGGCTGGGTTCGAAGAAGAAAGTGTACAAAGCAAAAGCTTCAGTTATAAAAAGGTGTTAACAAATAAAACGTTTATCGGTATTTGGCTAATGTTCTACATTAATATTACATGTGGATTAGCATTAATTTCACAAGAGAAAGGCATTTTAGCATTTATTGGATTTGGCGCAATTGGTTTAGTTAGTTCGTTAACAGCTGTTTTTAATGCAGGCGGACGGTTAGTTTTCTCTTCGTTAGGTGACCGATTACAAGATCGCAACTCCGTTTATAAGATTATCTTCATTTCATCTATTACAGCGTTGTTAGTAACTGTTCTATTTGATGGAATTAATAATTCTAGCGCAATCCTCATTATCATCTTGCTTTGTGTCGTCAATGCAGGTTACGGCGGAGGGTTTTCATCATTGCCACCACTATTATCCGACCGTTTCAGTTTAAATAGTATTTCGACTGTACATGGATTAGCATTATCTGCTTGGGCGGTAGCTGGACTGTCAGGCAATCAGTTAAGTGCCTTTATTCTCGAAAAAACACACTCGTATGACATCGTGTTATATGTCATTATGGGACTCTTCACGGTTGCGACTTTCATTAGTATGTACGTTGTGAAGCCTGATAAAGTATTTTTAGAAAGCGGAGAGTTAAATAGGAAAGAAGAAGTAGTAGCGATTAAACAAACGTAAATTGTAAACATATTTATGCCACAGAAAAGTCCAATTTCCAATGAGGAGATTGGACTTTTCTTATGTGCTTTTTAAATATGAAACATCCATACAACAATCGGCCCGAGAATAGAGCCGATAATTGCACTTAATGCCATTGTGACAGAGCTCATTGAAAAGGTGAGTTCACCGTATTCAGCTGCTTTGGCAGTCCCTACCGCATGCGACGCACTGCCAAGAGCAATGCCTCTGCCGAGGGGGCTATGCACTCTCAGTAACTTAAAAATAGTAGGGGCAGCTATTGCACCAAAGATACCGGCAATCATTACACCGACAACTGCGAGTGATGCATTTCCACCCAATTCATTTGCTACATCAATTGCGACTGGAGTCGTAAGGGATTTGGGAATAAGGGAAAGGGCTAGTGAATGCTTGACCCCGAAGAGTTTTGCTAAAAGAGCAACACTAACCATTCCGGAAACGGCGCCAACTAAAACCCCTCCCGCTATCGGAAGTAAGTGGTCAAGCAAAAAGCGACGTTGTCTATACAAAGGGTAAGCAAGCGCGACGACAGATGGACCTAAAAAGGAACTGATCCATTGCCCGCCAACCATGTAGCTTTCGTATGGAATCTGAAGCAATGACAAGATAATGATAATAATAGTAGTCGCAGTTAAAACAGGTATAAAAAATGAGTAAGAATACCTTTTATAAAGTTTAGACATTGCAAGATAAGCAATGAATGTTAATAAAATCATGAAGAATGCGAGTGAAACTTGCTGCATTCATTATCATCCTTTCTTTTTTGTGCCTTCTTCTCAAAAAATTGTCCTGCCGTTCCCGTAATTGCAATGGCAATAAAAGTACTTAATAGAACAGCGAGGATGAACAATGCACCGTGAAAGGAAAGTAACGAAGAATAGTTCATGACACCTACTGTCGTTGGAATGAAAAACAGCATTAATAAACTGAGTAGAAACCCTGCTCCATTTTCAATCCACTTCACAGGGACGATGTTGAAACATAAACAAATAAAAAGTAATACGAGTCCAATAATACTACCGGGAATAACTAATTGAAAAAAGTTTTGAATAACGTTTCCAATGAAGAAAAAAATATATAAAATACAAATTTGTAAAATGATGACGAGAGTTTTCGTGGCGCGTTGCCCCATTTAACAACAACTTCCTTTCGTTATAATAAAAATATAGCATTGTTTTTATAGTTTACAACGTGAATGCTATAATCTGTCTTCAGGCTATTTTTTTGTTCATGATATACTAGTATAGTTAATTGCAAGCGTCAAGGAGGTACCATCATGAAATTGAATAAAGGGATTCTATTTGTATTATTAGGTGCTGCTTGTTTCGGCTTCACGCCGATATTTGCAAAATTAGGGTTCAGCTTTGGCTACACACTTGGACAAATTACGATCGTTCAAATGAGTATTTCTTTTATTTTAGTATGGTCTATTACGTTATTTAAACGGTCCAGCTTCAAAGGTCTCACGAAGAAGAATGTTATGCAAATTATGATGACCGGTTGTTTCATCGGTTTAACAACTATATTTTATTACGCTTCAATGCAATATTTACCAGCCTCATTGGCGATCATTTTAATGTTCCAATTCATTTGGATAGGCATCCTTTTAGAATGGATTTTCAGCAAAGCAACACCAGCGCCTATCACGGTCTTATCTATTATTTTAATTTTAGTAGGGGTCTTTTTCGCTTCGAATATACTTAACGGAGATATACAAGGACTTCCTGTAAAAGGATTTGTATTCGGTATTCTCTCGGCATTTACGTATGCAGGATTTATTTTTTTCAGTGGTAAGGTAGCAGTTAATGTAGATGCATTGACGCGGAGTTCATTAATGGTAACAGGGTCTACCGTTCTAGTAGTTGTCCTGTTTATGCGTGATATTACGACTGTAGTTCCATTGGAAGGAAACTTAATAATAATTGCCATTGGCGTTTCATTATTTGGGGCTGTTCTTCCACCGCTGTTTTACGCAGTAGGCGCGCCATTGGTTTCCGGAGGAATTGCCAATATATTAACGTCGATTGAATTGCCGATTACGATTCTGTTGGCAAGCGTTGTTTTGTCGGAACTAGTAACGCCACTTCAATGGGTAGGGACAGTAATTATAGTAGCAGCTATTGCTCTAAATGAACTTGGGGCGAATCTTTTTCGAATCAGAAGGCAATCGTAAACGATAAAACAAAAAACCAGCCATTCACGTGGCTGGTTTTTTTAGCTTTCAGTATTCTGAAGTTCTTCGTATAGAGCATGAGCCTGTTGCTCGGCCATATTCTGATCCGTATCATAAATCGTAATTAATTTATTTCCGATAATAAAATCCCATTGTTTTGTCATATGTATTCACCAACCTTTACTCTTATCTTCCCATGTATACCCGAATAAGACAAATGTAAACATCGGACGGAAAAAGTTAGTATTCTGCGCATATTTACAATGAATTTTGCAATACTAAGCTCGCCATCACTTATTTTATTTGCAGGAGGCGAAAACCTAAATGGCGAAAGAATCAAAACCGAGTTGGAAAAATGGTCATCCAAGCACTTTTTTCAGTAACTCCGTTCTCAAGGTAAATCATTCGGTGAAGCAAGCGCAATCGCATCCGGAAGAAATGGCTGTCGAGCATGCATTCAATTCAATTGAACGTGCTGAAAAGGCACTGGAGAATGCTGAGCAACTCAATGAGCATATGGATACAGTCGAGCAAAATAAGGCGACGTTGGATTCGTTGAAGCAGCAATTGGAGGAAGTACAAGAGATTGTCGAGGATCAAAAATAAGGAACGATGCCTCTGTTGTATACGTAAGTTATTTGTAAAATCCAATGGGTTCCTGCTATCTCATAAACATTGCTATAATAAAGGAGTGTCAAAAGCTGAACAATCGCTTTCGGCACTCTTTTTACGTTTAACGAGAGGGTTGAAATATAAATGAACAAAAAGACCATTGCGGACATTCGCAAGCACTTTAAGTTAGATACGGATTTATTGAAAATCATTGACATTTATAATATTTATATTCGGCAGGAAAGCAATGAAATTTATCATGAGGTGAGCCAGCCGTTTGCTCTGTTGGATCGAGAGCAACAGGAACTGTTCCTTACTAATTTCAAAAAAGTATTGGGCGGCAAACTGGACGTGAAGCTGTTCGAAGTGAAGTTTCGGCGTCAAGCTGAGGAAGAAACGGACCATACACAGCGACTTCTATATGAAGGCCTCCATTCGGACGACGTAGAGGAATGGAAGACGGATATGCAAAAAATCGCCCAAAAGATGGTGCAAGACGTTCAATATGACAAAGATATCGTCGTAACGTTCATTCGCGGGAACTATTACAAACCGACGAAACGGCATAGCGAGGAAGCGGAAGTGGCGGACCGGGATGAAGTGTACAAAAATCCATTTATTCTTTGCAGCATGAACCAGACGGAACTACCGAAACAAACTCTTGTATTTGATTTCAATGAGAAAAAATATAAATCCAGCTTTATGACGGACCCGATTATTAACCTAACTTCCCCGATAGGCGGCTTTTTATTCCCGTGCTTTAAAGACAATGCAGCAGATGTCAATCACGTCCTCTATGCTGCAGGGAAGGCGAATAAGCCTAACTTCCATTTCATCGAGAATGTGTTAGATGGCGAGGAAATTATGACGGCCGAGGAGGACAAAGTCGTTTTCGAAGAAATTGTAAAGTCGGTTGTCGGTGATGAAATGAATACACGTACTATTGCAAACGTGTATGACGAAATCCAACGTATGATGGAAGTGGACGATGAGGAAGAGAAGGATGAGAGTATTCCTACCTTGGACACAAAAGAGGTAACTCGCGTCCTGAAGGCGAGCGGCTTGGAAGAGGTCGATACAGAAAAGGTGGAAATGGCATTTCGAAAAGTAATCGATGATGATACGTATGAAATGAAAGCAAGCCATATCGTCCCAAGCTATACATCGAAATCGATTAAAATTCAAACGAAAGTGGCGAATATCGCCATCAGCCCGCAAGACTTGCGATTTGTAAGGCAAGTTGAGGTGAACGGAAAAACGTGCATTTTGATTGAGGTGGAAGAGGACACGATGATTGAAGGATTTACACTTCTTTCGGAAGAGTTGTTGGATTAAGAGGGAAGAGGGAAACCTTCTTTAAATAATTTCTCATTTTAATGACAAGCTAAGGAAAAAGAGAAAGGTGATCACATGGACAACCAACATGGATCAAGTCGTGCACAGCATGAATAAACCGTTCACACCACAGCTTGTCTATTTTGAACCGAAAGCATTGGATTATCCGCTTGGAAAACAATTGAAAGAGAAGTTCGAGAAGATGGGAATTGAAATCCGCTTCACGACATCGCATAACCAAATCCGGGATTTGCCAGGTGAGACGGATGCCCAAAAGTATCGAATCGCAAAATCAACGTTAGTCGTCGGGATACGAAAAACGTTGAAATTCGATACATCAAAGCCGTCAGCAGAGTATGCGATTCCATTAGCGACAGGATGCATGGGGCATTGTCATTACTGTTATTTGCAGACGACGATGGGGACCAAACCGTATATTCGCACGTATGTGAACGTCGATGAGATTTTTGAAGCCGCAGACAACTATATTGCAGAACGGGCGCCTGAAATTACGAGGTTTGAAGCGGCTTGTACATCTGATATTGTCGGCATTGATCATTTAACTCATTCGTTGAAAAGGGCGATTGAACATTTTGGTCAAACTGAACTAGGTCGACTTCGGTTCGTGACTAAATTCCATTATGTGGACCATTTGCTCGATGCGAAGCATAACGGTCATACGCGATTCCGATTCAGTGTCAATGCCGATTTTGTCATTAAAAACTTCGAGCCGGGTACCTCTCCTTTGGCGAAGCGCATCGAGGCGGCAGGGAGGGTGGCAAGAGCAGGCTACCCACTTGGCTTTATCGTCGCGCCGATTTACATCCATGACGGCTGGGAGGAAGGGTATCGGCATTTGTTCGAGCGTCTCGATGAGGAATTGCCACAAGATGCTCGAGACGATATCACCTTTGAATTCATTCAGCACCGATTCACGAAGCCAGCGAAAAGGGTTATCGAGAAGAACTATCCGAAGACAAAACTTGAGTTGGATGAGGAGAAGCGGCGCTATAAATGGGGAAAATACGGCATTGGCAAATATATTTATCCAAAAAACGAAGAGGATGAATTAAAGGATCATTTATATAGCTATATGGAAAAGTACTTTCCGAAGGCGAAAATTGAGTATTTCACGTGATATTCCTGTCTGTATCCAAAGCTAAGCTGAGCTTTGGATACTTCTTTTTATCGATCACGCGATTCAGACAATGCTATCCCGTTGCATATAGTAAAATGACTCATTTCACATGTACTAATAAAACACGAAGTAGAGGTAATGTAGTATGAATGACAAGTTACAAAAAAATACCGATGCCACTTATCGGCTTGCTGAGAAGAAAGCTGCCGATTATTTCACATCGCTTTATGAACAGCTCGCAAACAAGATGTATGCTACTACCTTAACGAAAGATATTCAAACTTGGAAACGGAATCATATTCAACATTTTTCTTTGCTTTCGCGTCGAAAGGGGAAATCCAATTCGAACGGATTCAATTATATTCAATCGCTTAATTACACCGGAAAACTGGATAATTACTTGGAGCGGAGTATCTCTTATATTTTCTTGCGGGATCTTGGGAAATCTTTGGATAACCCTCATACGCAGAACAGAATTCAGCTTGTCGTTGACGATATAAAAAAACAACTTCCACTCCCCGCGGAGACTAGTAACGACAGAGAACCTGAGATGTTTAGCATGGCTGGCTTGTATCGTTGGGCTCAAAAAGAAGGCGTTGAGTCGACGATGATCTGGTTGATGAACAAACTGAAGGCTGTTTCTTCCAATATTCCAGAGGGGATGAATGCTGACGAGGCAAAGCGGAAGTTGATAAAATTAATTGCTGGCGTCATCTTGCATCAAATTGAAGAGCTGGGCGATGACAAAACGTCCGCAGAGCGTACCCGGAAGTTGGAGGAAGCAATTAGACTCGGCTACTCGTATGGTCTGACGTATCCTTTTATTGATGATTTATTGGATTCGAATGTTTTATCCGGTGAAGAGAAAAAGCAATATTCCAGTTTAATACGAACGACTCTTGTTACAGGATCTGTACCCGAATTAGAAACATGGAACGGTACGAATAAAGAGCTAATTCAATATATCCATGCAGAGCTAAGTGAAGCTTTTTCGTATATTCAGGCGTGTTTGCGGCGGGAGACAAAAGATCATTTCTTCGAGCAATCATATGTGTTTTTTCATTCCCAAGAAGTAGACCGTGAAAAGGATTTAGTAAACTGCAATTATACGAATGAAGAGCTTTACATCCCAATCATTTTAAAATCCGCTTCCTCCCGTCTAATTGTCCGTTCGGTCCTCAGTGCCAATGAGGATGATGGGTTTGACAACCGAACTTTCTTTTACGGCATTTACAACCAGCTAGCCGATGATTTCGCCGATATGTTTGATGATTTGGAGGCTGGCGCAGTTACTCCGTACACCTACTACATGAACTATCACCATATTCGTCCGGACCTCATTAATCCTTTTGAATTGTACTGGACGGTCATCTCCAATTTGATTCATAACGTGTATCACTCGGATGCGCAGACGAGGGACGTAATTTTGAACCGTGCAATCAATGGGTTGAAACGATGTAAAGAGCGCTTAGGAGACAAAAAATACAACGAAGTGATAGACCTGTTCGCAACCGGAAACCCAAAATTCGATAGCCTCATACAAAAGATGGTCCGAAAAGCGAATGATGTAGATTTCTTCGATAAACTGTTGCGCGATCATATTATTGCCCATTTTAAAGATGAACGGATTGAGCGGGAAGCCTTTAAAGACATCGTTGAAACGATGCGAAATGACATAAATGATTTCTTACATATCCGTGAGAATGATGATGTTTCTTTACTGGAAGATCCAATTATCGATGCAGCAAATTACAGTCTACAAGGGGATGGAAAACGACTGAGACCTATTATGACGTGGGTGATGGGCGTTCACGAATACGGATTGGATCCGTCCGCAATCGTACCCTTACTGAAGTCATTAGAATATATGCATACGGCTTCTCTAATCTTCGATGATTTGCCATCCCAAGATAATTCGTCTTTCCGTAGGGGGCGTCCAACATTGCATCATATGTATACTACGGCTACGGCAGAGTTAACGGGTTTATATCTAACCCAAAAGGCGGTTGAGGAACAAGCGTCACTCGGGCAATTTGACCCGGAAGCGGTGCTTCGCCTAATCCACTATTCGGCTGGAAAGGCAACGGATATGTGTAAAGGCCAGTTAATGGATTTGAATTCTAAAGGCAAACAATTGACGTTAGAACAGTTAAATACGATGTGCTTTTACAAAACAGGTATCGCATTCGAGGCATCCCTCATCATGCCTGCCATTTTAGCGGGAAAACAAGAATCCGAACTTGAAGCATTGAAGCAATTTGCCTATCATGCAGGCATCGCTTTTCAAATTAAAGATGACTTGCTCGACGTCGAAGCGGATGTGGAGTCTCTCGGAAAGCCCGCCGGAAAAGACGCCGAAAACAACAGTTCAACATTCGTCTCCATCCTCGGTACTGAAGGCGCCCGAAAAGCAATGTGGGACCACTACTGCACCGCAATGGAAACATTACAACAAATGCAACACAAAACAACCTACCTAAAACACCTACTAAATTACATCGTCAACCGGGAGAGTTGAAAAGTTTTCAGAATCTTTTTCGCGCCTGTGCAGCAAACAATTCAGATTATGCACTACAATTGTATAAATAAAAAACAAAACCCACTCACGTATGAGTTGGGTTTTGTTTTGTGTGTATTTTTATTCAACAAGTTAAATAGTCATAAATGTGTCTTGCACAGGCACCTAAATAATATTTAAAGTTGAATGACGCTGATTAGATTATTGTTAATGTCTGTTACATCGAAACGTTTTGGTTCACCATTCCTCCAGTTAGATACGGTTACATTTTTTCTTATTAACATTTCACGTACCTTCTTTACATCTTCAACTACAAAATTAAGCGGTGTGTATTGATCGCTTGGCTCATAATCAGGAACTTCAACGAGGTGGAAGCCACAGTTGTTGGCTATCTCCAATCCTGCCATCCGCTTGTTTTTCCAACGTAGTGGAAAGTGAAAAACACTTTGGTACCAAGCTAATGATTCTTCTAGATTTTTCACAGGCAAAAATACAGCATCGATTCGCTCAACAAATTTTTCCGTCATCGTATTATCATTCCTTTTCAGTTTGATAAGTTGGTTCCGTCAGCTATATTCCAGCCACTATTCTAGATGTTTTAATATTTTGAGTGATTGGTATAGTTCGAAGTTAGCATAGTTGGAATTGGCTTACAAGATGGAAAGTGAACGAAACGGTCTATAGTAATTTTAAATTTCAATTTTATGATAAAATTTTATTACATGGAATTTTTTTATTGGAAAAATACGGGATCACTTAAGGGGGATATTATGAGCAACTTTGAAGAGGAATATCTCAGAATTACAATAGAGCAGTTTAGACATTTTAAAAAACGAGCTGAAGATGGAATTCAACAATTGTCTGAAGACGAATTACACTGGAAGCCTAGTGGCGAGTCTAACAATATTGCAATCATCATAAAACATCTAAGCGGAAATATGCACTCCCGATGGGTCGATTTTTTGACTACAGACGGAGAAAAGCCTTATCGGGAAAGAGATATGGAATTTATTGATGGAAATGAATCCAAGGAATATTTAATGCAGATTTGGAATGATGGCTGGAAGTTACTATTTAATACAATTGAAAGTCTTAAAGCAGAAGATCTATTAAAAACAGTGACCTTGAGACATCAACCTCTTAGTGCTTTTCAAGCAATTCAAACGGAAATAGCTCATATTAGTTATCACTTAGGGCAGATTCTTTATATTGGAAAACAAATAAGGGACAAAGATTGGATTATCTTGAGTATTCCTAAGAAAAGTCCGGAGGAAAGCAATGATTAAAGCAGCGATCTTTGACTTAGACGGGACATTGTTGAATCGAGATGAATCAGTCAAAATGTTCATTAACAATCAATATGACAGGTTGCACAAATTCGTAGGCCATATTCCTAAGGAGACGTTTACAACAAGGTTTATCGAATTAGATAACCGTGGGTATGTATGGAAAGATAAGGTGTATCAACAGCTGGTCGATGAATTTGTGATTTCCGGTATAACGCGGGAAGAGTTGCTTCAGGATTATATTCATGAATTCCAGAATAACTGTGTGCCTTTCGCTAATCTCATAGAAATGTTAGAGGAGTTAAAGAGAAGGAACTTGAAATTAGGAATCATTACGAATGGTAAAGGGCAATTTCAAATGGACAATATAAAAGCGCTTGGCGTTGAAACGTATTTTGAAGCCATTTTAGTATCCGAATGGGAAGGCATAAAAAAACCTGATTCACAAATATTCATCAGAGCACTGAACCAGCTAAGTGTTTCAGCTAATGAAAGCATATTTGTAGGGGATCATCCTGTTAATGACGTGCAAGCTGCTAAAATCGCCGGAATGATTGGGATATGGAAAAAGGATGTTCACTGGAGTGCGGTGGAAGCAGACTTTATCATAGATGATTTGGCGGAAGTGCCTTTGATTATAGATAAGGTAAGCGTTGAGTAAGAGATTTATTAGGAGGACGATGATCTATAAGTCGTCGTTTAGAATAAATAACTGAGGAAACACTACTTACCGAGGTGTTTTCAATGAACAAATACATTATCATCGTCGCAGCTATTCTATTCTTCGTTTCTCTCACGAAAGCAGATGCAATCGAAGGATACGAAATTGTTGCCAAGTCAAATGATGAACGTATTGTCGTATATGCTAGGAAAATAAATGATGTATACCAAGACTTCAAAATAGATTACAAAGGAGCCGTCCTTTCAAGACCATTTTGGATAAACGATACGAATCCTGCATATTCACCGAGAATAATATATGAGGATATTAATAAAGACGACAAGAAAGAGCTAATAATCATTTTGACCAAAGGCCACGGAACCGGTGTTTTAGAACAAGAAGCTCATATTTTTCATATTGATAGGAAAGCAATAGGTAAGGGAACTGCGGACGTTCCCACTGAGGTTCTTGTTGACAATCCATTGGCAATCATTAAGAAAAACGTCAAGACGAAGTTAACACGGGATAACGTGCAGATAAGTATTGGCGATCAGCATTATACAATGGATTTAAAGCCGCTTGGGATTAACCCTAAAAATTTATTTGACGACGTTTCCTTTGGGAATATCATTACGTTTGATGTGATTGACAATCAGTTTATTGCTAAAATCGGGGGGCAAATCTCTCCGGTGGGTGGCTATATCGGTGAAGTTGTAATTGTGTATGAATATCGTGATGAAATGTATCAAGCAAGTCACTTGTACTTTGAAGAAGTGTTTGGCGTGGGAAATGAAAAACAAGACCTCCGGTAGCGGTGGTCTTGTGGTATTAGTCTATTGGTTTGGTGGATAGCCTATTAAGTCGTAATTCGAGAAGGGCAATTTTTTGATAAATAAGCTCTCCGTCTTTTTGGAGATTTAGTAAACAGTTTTTAACCTCTTTGAAGCTTTGCGTCATCTCTTCATGTAAATTAGTTTGTCCTTCTTCAAACTTCCCCATCTTGTTGTTCATATGCTGAAGCTCCTGAAGAATCAAATTCAATTTTTCCTCCAAAACAACTTCACCCTTTCCAACAAACATTCTTACACCAATTATACTACATTTTTTTACAGGAGAACATTTATGATTATAAATAATTGAGAGAACTTTTTTCAAAAACGGCGCCTGTGTAGCAAACAATTCAGACTATGCACTACAATTGAATAAAGAAAAGACAAAACCCATTGATACAGACGTTGGATTTTATTTTTTGTGTATTAATATTCATCAAGTTAAATAGTCATAAATGTACCTTGCACAGGCGGCGACACAATTCGCAAACAATTCACTCAAACTACTAAACAATTTTCATATTAAGGCATATAAACAAAAAATTATGATATAATATATGAGGTTATTATTAACAGAAAAGGTGTGTGTTCCTAGCTCGCGTCTTGTTCTGCTGTGACGCCAAAGAGGAGAGTCTACATCCTTTCTGCAAATTAACGGTATAAGGATGATAAAAATGAGCAACGGAGAAAAGAAAACAGACGTCATCTTAATTGGTGCCGGAATCATGAGTGCAACTTTGGGAACAATGTTGAAGGAATTGGCGCCGGAATGGAAAATCACAGTGTTCGAGAAGCTTCCGAGCGCGGGGGAAGAGAGCTCCAACGAATGGAATAATGCAGGGACAGGACATGCTGCATTATGCGAGCTCAACTACACCAATGAAAAGCCGGACGGGACTTTGGATATTAGTAAGGCGATCCAGGTCAACGAACAATTCCAGCTTTCTATGCAATTTTGGTCTTATCTTGTAAACAAGCAACTAATTAGTAACCCAGAAGACTTCATTATGCCATTGCCTCATATGAGCTACGTTCATGGTGAAGATAATGTGAAGTTTTTAAGAAATCGTTTTGAAGCGCTTTCCAATAATCCGCTATTCGAGGGCATGGAATTTTCCGATGACCCGGAGACATTGAAAGAATGGATTCCTCTTATGATGAAGGATCGGACTGTGAAAGAACCGATTGCTGCGACCAAAATTGATTCCGGAACGGACGTCAACTTTGGCGCTTTAACACGCGTGTTGTTTGACCATTTGAAGAATAGTAATGTCGATATAAACTACAACCATAATGTGAGCTCTTTGAAACGTACAGCTGACGGATCATGGGAATTGAAAGTGAAAAATCAGAGCAACGGTGAAGTTAAACGCCATACCGCGAAGTTCGTCTTTATCGGCGCTGGTGGAGGAAGCTTGCACCTATTGCAAAAATCAGGCATTCCTGAAGGGAAGCATATCGGGGGATTCCCGGTGAGCGGCCTCTTTTTAGTGTGTAAAAATCAGGAGATTGTCGAACAACATCATGCGAAAGTGTACGGAAAAGCTTCTGTCGGTGCACCACCGATGTCTGTTCCGCATCTTGACACAAGATATATCGATAATAAAAAGTCATTGTTATTCGGGCCGTTCGCCGGCTTCTCGCCGAAGTTCCTGAAAACAGGCTCCAACATGGATCTCATTACGTCCGTGAAACCGAGCAACGTCTTGACGATGTTGGCGGCAGGTGCGAAAGAAATGGCATTGACGAAATACTTAATTCAGCAACTGATGTTATCGAAGGAACAGCGGATGGAGGAATTGCGCGGCTTTATCCCGAGTGCTAAAGCTGCGGATTGGGATATTGTCGTGGCAGGCCAACGTGTTCAAGTAATTAAAGACACGGAAGCAGGTGGCAAAGGGACACTTCAATTTGGAACAGAAGTTGTCAGTGCCGCTGACGGCTCAATCGCCGCGTTGCTCGGAGCATCTCCAGGCGCATCCACGGCTGTTCACGTCATGCTTGAAGTACTAAATAAATGTTTCCCACAACACGTTAAAGAGTGGGAGTCGAAAATAAAAGAAATGATTCCTTCCTATGGGGTGTCGCTCGTCAACAACCCTGATCTATTAAAGGAAATCCACGCGACAACTGCGCAAGCACTCGGTTTACTTGCAGATGAGCAGGTCGAACCGGAATTGTCGAATGAGCAACCGGAGGCAGTGAACGAAGAAGATTCCATTGTCGTTGAATCTGGGGAGACGGAGCAAGATGCCACCTTAGGAGAAGACGAAGAAGTACCGAACGTGGACGATCCGTTAATTGTCGAACAAGAACCACAGAAAGTAGAGTGAAATAAGAAAGCTGACTCGGCGTAACTTGCCGTAGTCAGCTTTTTAATTTGCGGGAATCTATAGGGGGCGAATTGAAATTAACAATAGTATTACGTAACCGAATAATATGACAATCAGGTTGAATTAAGCTATAATATAAGACGTCGCAATCACCCTTCAATTCATGAAAAGGGGATTTTTTTATGATTACATTACATAACATAAGTAAAAGTTTCTCGTGTTTTCAGGCTATTCAATCCGTCTCTTTATCGGTAGAAAAAGGCGAAATTCACGGCATTATCGGTGCAAGTGGTGCCGGTAAATCAACGCTCTTGCGACTAATGAATTTGCTGGAAGTCCCGGATGACGGGGAAGTAGTCGTCAATGGTCAGACGTTGACAGCTCTGAACGGCAAACAACTCCGGCAAGCAAGGAAATCAATTGGGATGATTTTTCAGCACTTTAATTTAGTCGCGAATAAAACGGTGTATGAAAACGTCGCTGTATCTTTGGAACTGGCAAAATACCCGAAAAAAGGACGTCGGGCACGTGTAGAAGAATGTCTTCAATTTGTCGGGTTAGACAGTTTCATGGACAAGTATCCGGCTCAATTGAGTGGCGGGCAAAAGCAACGCGTGGCGATTGCGAGGGCATTGGCGAACAACCCACAAGTGTTGTTATGCGACGAGCCAACGTCATCTCTCGATCCGAATACAACTGCTGAAATTTTACATGTGTTGAAAGATATTAACCGGAGCTTCGGAGTTACGATCGTCATTGTTAGCCATGAGATGGAAGTCATTAAAAGCATTTGCAACCGTGTCACCGTTATGAATGAGGGCCAGGTCTACGATACGGTTTCCATTGAGCCGAAAGGGATTGGAATGATGGACAATAGCCCTAGTTTCTTTGTAGAACAGCTTACAAAGGACGGTGAACTAAACGATGCCTGATATTTTGCTTCAATATGAAGCTGAAATTTGGAATTCAATCGGGGAGACGTTCATAATGGTCGGCGTTTCAATCGCTGCAGCCGTGTTAGTCGGGCTTCCCGTTGGAACATTGCTCTTTTTGTGTAGGAAAGGGCAAATATATGAAAACCCGGTTGTTTTTTCAGTATTGAATTTAGTAGTAAATATAATCCGTTCGTTCCCGTTCCTATTATTGGTCGTCTTCCTTATCCCGTTCACGAGGATGCTCATCGGGACAGCTATCGGGACGACGGCCGCAACCGTGCCGTTATCGATTATCGCCATCGCGCATTATTCTAGACTCGTTGAACAATCGTTAGTCGATGTTCCGAAAGGCGTCATGGAAGCGGCAATTGCTATGGGGGCGTCGGTTAGACAAGTCATCTTTAAGTTCCTATACGTCGAAGCCCGTTCAGGACTCGTTTTAGGATTAACCACGTCGATCATCAGTTTTATTTCATACTCAACAATTATGGGCGTCGTCGGTGGTGGCGGCATCGGGGACTTTGCAATCCGATACGGCTATCAGCAATTCAAAACGGATTTAATGATGTACATGATTATAATAATGGTCATACTGGTACAGCTTATCCAATTTACCGGAACAACTGTATCAAGAATGATAGATAAACGATAACAGGAGGATACAACATGAGAAAACTACTGATGCTAACGGCATTGCTAATGCTTTTATTAGCAGGTTGTGGCAAAGATAAAGCAGCGGATACCCCTGCTAACGTGCAAGAGAAAGATGAAACAGTTACATTGAAAGTCGCTTCATTGATTCCTCCGATGACGGAAATTCTTGAGCTGGTGAAACCGAAGCTTGCTGAAGAAGGAATTGACCTTGAAGTTATCGTATTAGGTGACAATGTCCAGCCGAACAGTGCGCTTGCAGCGAAAGAAGTGGACGTAAACTTCTTCCAGCACGTACCGTACATGGAAGAGTTCAACCGTAATAACAATGCAAACTTAGTTCCGATTACACCAATCTATTTTGCAAACTATGGCGTGTACTCAAAAGACTTCGCTTCAATTGATGAACTGCCAGAAGGTGCGGTCATCGCAATGGCAAACGATGTTTCCAACATCGACCGTTCGTTAGCGTTGCTTGCACAGCATGAAGTCATTACGTTAGGTGAAAAGAAAGACACGTATTATACGAAAGCCGATATTGTCGACAATCCGAAAAACTATAAGTTTGAAGAAGTCGATTTGCTCATGCTTGCGCGCATGTATGATGATGCGGATGCGGTCGTGATGACGCCTGCTTATGCTGCACCACTCGGATTGACGCCGAAAAGTGATGCGTTGTTGACAGAAGGAATCGAAAATGACTTTGCGATCACGCTAATTGCTCGTGAAGACAATAAAGACTGGGAGCCGATTCAAAAGTTGGCTGACGCAATGACGAGCCCGGAAGTACGCGAATTTTTAGAAGAAAACTATGACGAAACCGCAATTCCTGCGTTTGAATAAATAATGAAAAGAGCCATTCCGGTTGAATTTGCAACTTGGAATGGTTTTTTTATTTGCCAATCAAACAATTATCTCAACGAACGGACGATAAAGAATGCCATCGACCCGAACAAGATGACGAGGAAAATAGGCAGAAAGGTGATACCGAGGGAGTCGATGTTCCCTAAAGCCACTTGCTCAGTTTTGTAAGTTAGAAACGTGAAAAGAAGAACACATTCATTTTTCAAGACGTTTAATAACATCCGTGAGTTCTTATATTGAAACTCAATATTGTTTTCATTCAACTTTATATAGTTATGCCACTCGGGATGCTTCTCGAGAAACGTCAAGAACACCGCTAACAAGGCAGCGATAATAGGCAACAAGATAAGCTCCCATTTGGATCCCCAACGGTCCACGTCACCTGCCGCGTTATAATGCGCAGGCACTTGGTCAGGAAGTTGCCCCCAAATTACAATCGTATAAATGATGCCAGCTAAAAAGATAAGTGCGGTTATAATGTCCAATGTTTTTTCAAACGAGGATTTTGGAATGTCTAATACAGGTTTGTTATTCATGTTTACACTCCTTTACTACATTGCTTTACGGTTAGTTCGCGCGAAAGTTTCATTACAGTAATAAAACAGAAGTGCACTTGGTTAATTTTGGATACCTTCATTATGTATGAAAATCCTTATTTAGCAAAAGATGATACTAATTGTTTACATGAGGAGGAATATGATATGGGAGCTTTACGACGTATTGCATTAGCACTGGTCATTATTGGAGCATTAAATTGGGGACTCATCGCTTTCTTCCAGTTTGACTTAGTTGCATCATTATTTGGTGGACAAGATGCCTTTTTGTCGAGGGTAGTTTACGCCCTTGTAGCTATTGGCGGTTTGATTTGCTTGGGCCTATTATTTAAACCAGACGAGGACAACGAAACTGTTACGACTCGGCGTCGCCATTCAACCCCGGCCATGAATGCTGAGTTCGGAGAGGAACCGGACTTTACAAAGGAACGAAAGCAATCTGACAAAGACAAGAAATAAAATGGAGTGACAGTGATCCTGCAATCGTGGGGGCTGTCACTTTTTACTTTTTAAAAATATCCAGAAGAGTTCTCGTTTATGGCGAAGGAGTTCTCGTTCTTCGCGAAAGAGTTCTCGTTTACGGAGAAGAAGTTCTCAATCTCTGCGTAGGAGTTCTCGTTTACAGCAAAGAAGTTCTCGTTCTCCGTGAAAGAGTTCTCATATACGACGAAAAAGCTCTCGTTATGAACAAATGACAGTCCACCCCACCTATTGTACGATAGGGAAAAGGGGGAATTTTCATGATACATATTGGGATTATCGGTTTAGGCGCCATTGGGCAACGGTTACTTAATCAATTTACGGTGCATGACGAAGTCGCTGTCGTCGCTGTTTGCGATCAAAATGAATCACTAGCAATAGAAACCGCCGACAGGCTTGGCAACATACAAGCCTATACAGACTATAAGCAGCTACTTGCCAACGAGAAGGTGGACGTTGTCTACGTGGCAGTGCCACCGAAATTCCACCACGCCATCGTTATGGATGCCATTCAAGCGAAAAAGCACGTCCTATGCGAGAAGCCTTTAGCAAATTCGTTAGAAGAGGCGAAGGAGATGGCGGATGCTGCGAAGGAAGCGGGCATCGTTCACGCCATGAACTTCCCGCTAAATTATGGCCAAGCGGCAACGAAATTCGCTGAACTCATCGAGGACAACTACATTGGCAAGTTGCGTCGCCTTCAGCTCTCCATGTATTTCCCAGAATGGCCACGTGCTTGGCAGCAGAATGACTGGGTTGGCGGGCGAGAGCAGGGCGGTTTTGTTCTCGAAGTCGGTGTCCATTTCATTCAGCAGACGTTGAAGCTGTTTGGCGAAATCCGCAATATCCAAACACGTTTAGAGTTTCCTAATGACCCGACGTTATGCGAAACAGGCATCATTGCGACAGCAGAGCTGGCGGACGGTACACCGGTTTTGATTGAAGGGTTGAGCGGAATAGCCGGGAAAGAACATATCGGGTTTACTGCATATGGAATGGACGGCGTCCTAAGTCTAGAAAATTGGGGACATTTACGAGGAGGAAAAACTGGCGACGAATTGGAAACAATTTCCCTTGAGGAAATGACACCGCAACGCTTGATCGATGAGTTACTAAAAGCAGTGAATGGGCAAGAAGCGGAAATTTATGATTTTGAAGCCGGTTATCAAGCGCAGAAAGTGTTGGAGGAATTAAGATAGGAAAGGTAGAGGGATTGCTCCCTCTACCTTTTGTCACTTCTCTATCTCAATAACAATCTCATCCAGAAAATGATGTGAATTGACTGCAAAACTCATAGAAGAGGGTTTTTCACATGCAATGTCGAATTTGTTCAACATGGAAGAATAGGGAAGGAGTGTTACATGTGAAAGCAATAATTTTTGATTTTGATGGAACATTAGCGAATACATTGCCTATTTGTGATTATGCTTTTCAAAGTGTTTTCAAGGAGTTTGACAACAAACAACTGTCATCGGGGGAAATCAGAGCTATGTTTGGCCCTTGTGAAGTTGGAATTATAAAAGGAAATCTTCTGCATGAAAATAAGGAGCAGGCGATTGAGTTGTATTACGAAAAGTATTTGGAAAAGCATAATGACCTAGTTGCGGCAAATCAGGAGATTCATGATTTATTGCTTGAGATGAAAAGGAAGGGCCTAAAATTAGGCATTGTAACGGGTAAGGCAAAGAGAAGTTTGGATATCTCGATGAAAGCACTCCAAATGCACGATTTTTTTGACGTAATCATAACCGGCGATGATGTAATTGAGCCAAAGCCCCATCCAGAAGGATTACTCAAAGCACTATCACAGTTACATGTGAACAATCATGAAGCGATGTTTATTGGCGATAGTAATGCGGATATTCAAGCGGGGATAGCAGCCGATATTTATACAGTAGGTGTGCATTGGCTCCCAGATATTCAAACGATGGAGTTTTCTGTTGCGCCTCATGCGTATTACAAGGAAGTACGAGAGTTTATTAACTCATTACCGGCAGGCATGACGCAGTGAGGAGAAGTGGGAACATCACGTTAAGAGAAGTATATAGTAAACATGCCATAAAAAAGCCCTCAGTCAAATGACTAAGGGCTGCATCTTATTTCGTAAAGTTATCAAAGTATCCTTGAATGAACACGATCGGAGTACCTTTATCGCCGCTACCAGACGTCAAATCAGACAATGAACCGATGAGGTCTGTCAGTTTCCGTGGTGTTGTCCCTTGGGATTCCATCGAGCCGACGAGGTCTTCCTCTTTGTTTTCAATGAAGTCATTGATTGCCTTTTTCAACTCTTCGCCGCGTAAATCAGCAAAATTATTGTCTGCAAGGTATTTCAACTTAATTTCATTTGGTGTGCCGTCTAGGCCTGCTGTGTAGGCAGGGGATACGACTGGATCCGCAAGTTCCCAGATCTTGCCGACTGGATCTTTGAAAGCGCCGTCGCCATATACCATCACTTCAACCGTTTTCCCGGTCTTTTCCTTTAGGGAAGCTTGGATTGTGTCAACGACTGGCTGGCAATTACGAGGGAATAGCTTTATGCTGTCTTCCGTCGCTTTATTTGAGCCAAGCAGACCGTATGCTTCATTAAATCCGCTGCCATCGACTGATTCAGCAAGGATATTATCGAGGCTATAGATCTTTTCGCCACCGTTTGCTTTCAAAATACGTTTCGTTCTAAAACGGGAATGGATATCGCACGTAAGTACGTCTTTCGTGTAATCAAGAATCGTCTTCGCGTTGTTCGAGAAGATGACTTCGCACTCTACTCCGTACTCTTCAACGATTGATTTATAATAATCGATGTAATCGATACCTGTAAATGTATGTTTATTATATCCAAAATGGTTGCGGAACTCTTGTTCATTCAATACGTCCGTCCATGGATTAACGCCCTTTTCGTCGAGCATGTCAAGATCGACAAGGTGGTTACCGACTTCATCGGATGGATAGCTGAGCATCAAAACGATTTTCTTCGCAGCACCTTTCGCAATTCCGCGAAGACAAATTGCAAATCGGTTACGGCTTAAAATCGGGAAAATAACGCCGATTGTGCTGTCGCCGAATTTCGCTTGAACGTCTTTCGCAATATGATCGACTGTCGCGTAATTATCTTGGGCGCGAGCTACGATGGATTCCGTAATACTGACAATATCTCTGTCATTGATGGTCAACCCTTCAACTTCTGCCGCTTTTAATACGCTATCTACGACGATCTCCTCGATGTTATCCCCTTTATTGATAATCGGGCAACGAAGACCTCTGACAACCGTTCCAACTACTCTTTCCAATGTTATCGCTCCTTATCGGTATAACTTAACTGACGATCTACTTGTACTATACTACCAATCAGTGGTATAAGTAAAATTAATATATCTAATAATGGGTATAAGGGGTGGTTATATGGTTAGTAAATTAGACTTGTACCGTGTTTTTTGTATCGTTGGGAAAAATAAAAGCTTTTCAGGCGCTGCGAAAGAACTATTCATGACCCAGCCAGCTGTTAGCCAATCGATTATGCAACTGGAACGGGAACTCGATACACGACTGTTCAACCGGACACCTAAAGGAGTCACGTTGACGAATGAAGGAAGCCTTCTTTTGGAGTATGTTAATTCAGCCATCAATTTAATCGAAATCGGTGAAGAAAAGATTGCAGAGTTCAAAAATCTGACGACCGGTGAACTGCGAATTGGCGTCGGAGATACAATTTCCAAGTACTTTCTTCTTCCCCATCTCGAATCCTTCCGTAGCCGATTTCCGAATATCAAATTAAAAATCGAGAATGGAACGACGGATGAACTTATTTCATTCTTGAAATCGGGTCAAGTCGATATTGTCATCTGCAACTTGCCTGTAAGCGATCCTACATTGAACGTAACACCTTGCTTGGATATCCATGATACGTTCGTCTATGGAGATAAATACAGGAAGCTGCTAGCAAGGCAGATTGACTTCCAGGAACTTACCAAGCTCCCGCTTATTTTCCTCGAGCCGAGTTCGAATTCGAGAAAATATGTCGAGGATTATTTGTCGACCAAAGGGGTAACAATCTCGCCCGAGTTCGAATTGGGGTCCCATGATCTCGTTGTGGAATTTGCGAGGATGAATATGGGGATTGCCTGCGTAACGAGGGAATTCACGGAACATTATTTAGAGAGCGGGATTCTTCATGAAGTTCAGCTAACCGAACAAATTCCGCATCGAAGCATCGGTATCTGTTCCTTGAAAAGTGTGCCGCTATCTCCGGCATCGACTAGATTTTGGGAGTTAGTTGTAGGATAATTATATGGAAGCCTTTATTTATGCGTGTAAATTGAACGTTATGCGTGATTATTTTCGTTTATGAACGTATCGGAGGAATTATGAGCTTTTATTTCCATTTATGCGCTTTTGTACGTGATTATGCGTACGTAAGCGGATTTATGCGCACTTGTCGGAGTTTATGCGTTTCTGGAAACGACGAATATACAATAAAAGGGGGATCAGTCAAATGTTTAGTTATAAAATAGACGAAAATATCGAGTTACGATTATTAGAACACGGACATGCTGAACAGCTTTTCCAATTAACCAATCAATCAAGAGAAAGCCTACGAGAATGGCTTCCATGGCTCGATTTCACATGGACTGTAGCAGATTCGAGAAGTTTCATCAGTGGAACATTACAGCAGTTCAGCAGGAATGACGGCTTTCAGGCAGGCATTTGGTACAAAGGAGAGCTCGCCGGCGTCATCGGCCTGCATGGCATTAATTGGTCAAACAAATCAACATCGATTGGGTACTGGCTAGGAACTGGCTTTGAAGGCAAGGGATTAATGACGAAAGCGTGCCGGGCGGTTGTCGACTATTGCTTTAACGAATTAGAACTGAATCGGATTGAAATCCGTACTGCGACTGAAAATGTAAAAAGCGCAGCGATCCCGCAACGGCTTGGCTTCAAACAGGAAGGCCGTTTGCAACAAGCAGAGTGGTTGTATGATAAATTTGTTGATCATTATGTGTTTGGATTGGTAAAAGAGGATCAGCAGTGAAAATGCTGAAGCGGAGGCCAAGCGATGTCCTCCGCTTCATTCTTATATTTCGATAATAAAAGGCAGGATCATCGGCCTTCTTCTCGTTCGGGTATAGAGCAGCTTGTCAACCGCTTTCCGAATCTCGTGTTTCATGTCGTTCCGTCGATAGCGGGTGGATGGCTTTGCATCCTTGATTGTTGCGATGACTAACTCATTTACTTCTTTGTAAAGCTCATTCGCATCTCGTTCGTAGACGAAGCCCCGTGAAATCGTGTCCGGATTCGAAATGATTCGCCCATCCGATTTACTCATGGAAACGACGATGATGAGCATCCCTTCTTCGGAAAGTAGTTTGCGATCGCGCAAGACGACTCTTCCAACATCCCCGATGCCTAGTCCGTCGACAAAGACATCTCCTGCTTCTACATGCCTCGTTTGGCGCGCGACGCCGTTCTGAATGTCCACAACATCGCCGTTATTCAGAAGAAAAATATTTTCCCTCTCCACGCCGACTGCTTCCGCCATTGAACGATGCAACTCCAACATGCGGTACTCACCATGGATCGGGATAAAATACGTCGGTTGCATTAACGAAAGCATCAGTTTCAACTCTTCCCGATAAGCATGTCCAGAAACATGCATGCCGGTTGCTCCGCCCGTTCCGTAAATGACGTTAGCTCCTAGCCGGTACAAGTTGTCGATGATGCGAGACACGCTTTTTTCATTCCCTGGTATCGGACTGGACGCAAAAATGACGGTATCTCCGGGATATACGGATACTTGGCGGAAATTATTACTCGATAGTCGCGATAATGCCGCCATCGGCTCGCCTTGGCTTCCTGTACAAATAATCACGACATTTTCAGGATTCATCTGATTGACTTCCTGCTGTTCAATGAGCATTCCTTCTGGGATGTCCAAATACCCGAGTTCGTCCGCGACTGAAACGACATTCACCATGCTTCTGCCGAGCAAGGCAATTTTCCGATTCGTCATTTGTGCAGCTTCGATAATTTGCTGCACACGATGGACATTCGAAGCGAATGTTGAAATAAAGATTTTCCCTTCCGCTTTCCGGAATGCATCTGCGATATGATCCCCAACAACCCGTTCGGATTGCGAAAACCCTTGGCGTTCCGCATTCGTGCTTTCGGATAATAAAAGCAAAACACCCTTTTTCCCGATTTCAGCCATTTTATGAAGGTCCGCGTATTCATTATTTACAGGCGTCAAATCAAACTTGAAATCACCCGTATGCACGACCGTTCCTTCGGGCGTTTCGAAAGCGATACCGAGACAATCCGGAATGCTATGATTTGTTTTGAAGAACGTGGCGGTCATCGTACCGAGGTCAATAGTTGAATCTCCGTCAATTAATGTAAGCTTCGTATCCCGGAGAAGGCCGTGCTCCTTTATTCTCAATTCGATAAGACCGAGTGTCAGCCGCGTCGCGTAAATAGGGACATTCATTTGTTTCAAAAAGTACGGAATGCCGCCGATATGGTCTTCATGTCCATGAGTAACAATGAGTCCTCGCACGTTTTCCCGGTGTTCCTTTAAGTAGGAAATGTCTTGTATGATCAGATCGACGCCCAGTAAACTTTCGTCTGGAAATTTTGAACCGCAATCGACTACGACAATATCGTCTTCATATTGGATGACGTACATATTTTTCCCGATTTCATTAATGCCGCCTAAAGCGAAAACCGCTAAATTATTTGTGTCCACATCGATGTCCTCCCACACTGATAATGAAAAAGGGCTGTCTCGTCAGTCGTTACGACAGAGACAGCCTTTACTCCGAAAGTAGGATTCGAACCTACGGCCTATCGGTTAACAGCCGATTGCTCCACCGCTGAGCTATTTCGGAAAGGTATTCGTACACCTATAATGTGCAATGTTGGGGGAATTATTCATGTTGATTTCAATTAAATTTCTGAATAGGTTAAAAGTCCTTAAGTGATCATAACTATCAGAGATTGCGCCATAACTCAACAAGATTGCGCTAAAACCAGCCCAAACTCGAGCAAAACACCGCCCACATCCCCCGAAGCTGCGCAGTTAACTAAGACTAATGGCTAGTTAAATTTATATAGTAAAAATCACAAATTCATACCAATATTATGGCGTTTTTTGGGTATATAGATGGTAGGTGGTGCAAGGTTCATAGAATTTGAACAAGGATGTGGGCACTTTGAGACTGTCGTTAAAGTATTTAATAGGTCTAGTTGCATTCGTATCAATAGTGCTGACATTGGCTGCCAGCATCATTTCGGGATATCGGGTGGAACAGCAATCATTAATTGAGGGTACGTTGGAAACGAATCGCGTGTATGCGGTGAAGTTGGCACAGTCGACGGAGTCTTATTTGTCGATGACGCTGCAATCTTTGGAAATGAGTGCTCGTTACATTGCGCCTTTCATGGGTCAGGAAAATGTCGAACAAACACTGTTTTCCGAAGTGGAGCGAATGAAAAAACAGACGAATACGTTCAATTCGGTCTTAATCGTCGATAAAGAGGGTGAAATTTTAGCCGGCTATCCGGAAACTTTGGATTTAAAAGGGAAAGTACTAGATTCGGAAGGCGGTCACGAGGCGCTGAAGAGTCGCGAAGCATTGATTTCACAACCTTACATCAGCTTAACTGGTCGATTAATTATTTTCCTTTCCTATCCAATCTTCGACGGTGGGGGCGATTATCTCGGCCTTGTTGGGGGAACGATTTATTTGAAGGAAGAAAATATTCTCCAGCACGTATTAGGTGAACATTTTTACGAGGACGGTTCCTATGTCTATGTTGTCGATAAAAGCGGACGCGTCATCTACCATCAAGATCCTCGTCGCGTGAATGACGTTGTGTTGGAAAATCCGGTCGTCCAGCAGTTGGTAGCGGGTAAAAGTGGTGCGATGGAAGTCCAAAATACATTGGGGGTCGAAATGCTCGCGGGTTATGCGACGATTCCAATCGCCGATTGGGGAGTGGTGACCCAAAGGCCGAAAGAAGTCGCTTTGGTGCCATCCGTCAAGATGATAAAGGAAATGATATTGAAGACAATTCCAATCATCGTCATCTCCTTCCTCGTCATCTTGTTTGTGTCTATTCATATTGCCCATCCTTTGACTATGCTCGCCTCGTATGCCGAGTCCAGCATCGAAAACAATCAAGGGGAAAAAATCAATAACGTAAATGCATGGTACTATGAAGCGATTCAATTGAAAAAGGCATTGAATTATAGCTTGAATTACTTTATTCACCAATCAACGGTCGATCCGTTGACGAAGCTGATGAACCGCCGGGCGATGGATGCGCATTTGGAGAAATGGACAGAGCAGGGACGCCCTTTTGCATTGCTTATTTTTGATATCGATAAATTCAAGCGCGTCAATGATACGTATGGACATTCGATGGGTGATGAAGTGCTGAAGTATTTGGCGGCGTCTGTGCTTGAAGTTGTCCGGAAAGATGATGTATGCTGCCGTTTCGGTGGAGAGGAATTTATCATGCTATTGCCGGAAACGAATCGGCAGGAGGCTTTCCGAGTAGCGGAACGGTTGCGCAAGAAGCTGGAAAGCACAGTCAGTCCATGCGGGGAAATTGTCACGATTTCCATTGGGATTGCAATGTACCCAGAAGATCGAGCGTACTCGGCGGAGCTGTTGGAGTTGGCAGACCAATGCCTTTATGAAGCGAAACAGACGGGGCGCAATCGGACGATTGATTATGCTACACTGGTTAAATGAAAGCACAAGGAGGACACGATCATGCAATATTCGAAATCGAAAATGGAACTGCTTGTGAAAAACAATGCGGAATTGACGCAGCGGTTGAAGCAGATCATGAAGGAACATGAGTTGGAAAAGAGTTTTGCATTGAAGGCACTGTATCACTCCGAAGTGAAGGAAAGCGGCAGGTTCATGAAGGATTATCAGGAGCTTTAAATTTCCGAAATATAAGCAGGGACACGTCTAGTAAGCATCGACGTGTCCCTGTTTTTTAGTTTATCTATTTTGATACAAATGAATGAGGCTTTGGTTTTGTCCTCTTGCAAACACGTCCGTCCGGTTCGGTCCCCATGATACGGCTGCAGGCCTTGAAGTGAGTGATCCGCCGAGGTTTTGCCAGTCAATCCAGCGAGTTCCGTTCCATTCTCGCAAGTACAAACTATTGTCCGTTCCGCGCACGAACACTTGCAGTCGGTTCGGCTGCTTGGAGGAAACGGTTGGTCCGCCGACGAGGACTCCGCCGAGGCTTTCCCAATTGCTCCACGTCGATCCGTTCCACCATTTATGAATCAAATCTTGGTTTTGTCCCCGTGCAAACACATCAATCCGGTTCGGTCCCCACGATACAGCCGCCGGTTCGGAAGTCATGTTGCCGCCAAGGTTTTCCCAATCTTCCCATCGAGATCCGTTCCACGTCTTTTTGTACAGTCCATTGTCAGTTCCTCTCACGAATACATCTATTTGATTGGACCGACGGGAAGATGCGGCAGGGTCGCTCGTCAGCACTCCGCCAAGGCTTTCCCAGTCATTCCATTGACGCCCATCCCACCATTTATGATAAAGGGCATTGTCGGTTCCTCTTACGAATACATCAATGCGGTTCGGTCCCCAAGAGACCGCTGCAGGAGCGGACGTTAACACTCCACCAAGGCTTTCCCACTCATTCCATTGACGTCCATCCCACCATTTATGGTAAAGGGCTTGGTCAGTCCCTCGAACAAAAACATCTAACCGATTCGGCTGCCAAGAAGATACTCCCGGAGCAGACGTTAAGACGCCGCCCAAATCCTCCCAACCGATCCACCCTTGACCGGGTTGGCCACCGCCTCCTCGGATTTCATCTAGAGTGAGTTGAATGACCCGCAACAATATGCGGTCTGTAACGTTTTGCGGGATGTTGAACTGACGGAAGAATAAGTTCATCCACGGGTATTGCCGTTGGAACTGTCGATAAATTTGCTCGGCTGTTTGATTCGCCGTTGCAGCATTTATTGTAAAGCCAATGACAAGCGTGAAGACATAATTGGTGATGACCTGATTCATGCCATACCGGTCGAGTTCTCGGTACAGGTCATAATGTTCCCTTCTAATTTTTTGCAAAATCTGCTGAACTCTATCTTGACGGTCTCTTTCATTAGGGTCACGTTGTGCATATTGATTCATCGGCATCATATATCCATAATAAAACAATCAAATACCTCCTCTGAGTGATAAGATAGTATATGCAAAGCGCCTGTACAGGTGATAGTTCCCCGAAAGGAGACGGGCAGATTGAGTATCCAGTTAACAAAAAATAAAATTATAGATCTGTGCGGATCTGTTTCATTTAAACGGGGCGAAGCGTTTAACCGTACACAGAAAGTAACGTTTACACAATATAGCGACACGTATTGCGAGGCGGTCGTGGCAGGGAAGGAAGACTTCCATGTCATTATTGATCTTTTGGATGTAGAACTTCGGACGGAGTGCAGCTGTCCGGTGTTGTCTTTTTATAAATATAAATGTCAACATGTAGCTGCTGTTTTAATTGCGATGATGGATCGAAGGCGGGAAGATGAGCCGGACTTGACGGAAGGACTGCTTTCCCTCTTTAACGAAAAACCTAGAGCGAGCGGGCACCAGCTTCATTTCGAAAATCGGGAAGTGTTGGAGCTACAGTTTACGTTAAAGCCTGTTGCAATTGGCAAACAACAAATGATCGGCATCGAGTTGGCAGTTGCAGGGGCTCATGTAGAGAACATCCGACAGTTTTTAAACGATGTCAATGAAGGACGGGCAAGCACTATCACGTCTACATTCACGTTTGATTCCCAATTTCATTGTTTTAAACGGGAATCTGATGCCGTTCTACAACAACTGATTAGCATCCATAATGAAGATGTACATCGCTCAGTGAGCCTCGATACTTTACTTATCCCGCCTTCTTCGTGGGAAAAGCTACTGCTGTTTTTAAATGAAGCGCCCGACGTTGTAATGGAATGCGGCACAAGTTTCCACATATCGGAAGCGACATTGCCTGTCCGGTTTCATTTCGAAAACCATCCGGAAAGAGGACATGTATTGTCAATTAACGGATTGGCATATGTACAAGTATTGCAGGCGTATAACCTCGTCCTATGCGACGGGCAATTATTCCAAATGAGCAGTGAGGACTGTAAGCGGCTCACCGATCTACAGCAAATGATTGAAACGTCAGGTACACGCCAGCTGCCGATTACGAATGAGCAAATCGGCTTTTTTATCGAAAAGGTTGTCCCGGGCTTGCGGAGGATTGGAAATGTCCAACTCGATGAAACGGTGATAGAGCAACTCGTGAAATCACCGTTGAAGGCGAAGCTTTATCTCGATAGAGTAAACAATCGTTTGCTCGCGAGCCTTGAATTCCAATATGACAACATCGTTATGAACCCTGTGACGGAGAGGGATTTGCCGACGGGATCTGTTTTGGTACGCGACTTGGAAAAGGAAGGGGCCATCCTTCAGTTAATGGAAGAAAGCTCATTCGCTACAACGGATGAAGGGTATATATTGCATAATGAGGAATTGGAATATGAATTTCTCCATCATATTCTCCCGAAACTTCAAAAGCTCGTCCAAGTGTATGCGACGACAGCAATTCGAAATCGGATTTTTAGGGGGCATGCTCGTCCGCGAATCCGTGTGAAAGCATATGAAGACCGGACGAATTGGCTGGAATTTAAATTTGAAATGGACGGCATCCCGGATAAGCAAATACGTGAAATCCTTGAAGCGCTGGAAGAAAAACGAAAGTATTATCGCTTGCGAAATGGTTCCCTTCTTTCATTAGAAACGAGGGAATTTGAAGAAATTCAACGGTTTTTGAATGAAGTTCCGGAGAGCCTCGAGACCCTCGAAAAGGGATTAAACGTTCCAATTGTGCGGGGCATCCGCTTCCTGGATGCAGTCGGTGACGATGAAATGTTTTCAGTTGAGGAATCTGCTCGCCAGTTTTTCAATCGTTTACTGAATCCCAGCAATTACGCGGAACTACCACCGTCGTTGAAGACGGTATTGCGCGATTATCAAAAAACAGGTTTTCAATGGATGAAAACGATTGCTGAATTCGGAGTCGGCGGCGTGCTTGCGGATGATATGGGGCTCGGCAAAACATTGCAGAGCATTGCGTTCATCCAGTCCGTGCTTCCCGATATCCGCGAGAAAAAACGGCAAGTGTTAATCGTCTGCCCCTCTTCCTTAACGTATAACTGGCTGAGCGAATTCCGGAAATTCGTGCCTGACATCAATGCGGTCGTTATAGATGGGTCGAAAAAGGAGAGAGTGGAGCGGCAGAACGACGTGGATGGCGTTGATGTGTTGATTACGTCCTATCCGTTAATCCGCCGGGATATCCAATGGTTTGAGAAACAAGATTTTCTAACAATCTTTTTCGATGAGGCGCAGGCGTTCAAAAACCCTTTTACGCAAACGGCTCGGGCAGTGAAAAGGTTGCAGGCCGACACCCGTTTCGCGCTCACCGGAACGCCTATCGAAAATTCGGAGGAGGAACTTTGGTCAATCTTTCACGTCGTATTTCCTGAGCTATTCATGGGGCTACAGGAATATAGTGAACTTACACCGAGAGCGATATCCCGTCGTGTAAGGCCATTTTTGCTCCGGCGGATGAAAGAGGATGTCCTAGGGGAGCTACCGGAAAAAATTGAGTCCATCGAATCCGCGGAGCTCCTTCCCGAACAGAAAAAGCTTTATGCCGCTTATTTGGCAAAACTGCGCCACGATACGTTGAAGCATTTGGATAAGGATACAATTCGGAGGAATAAAATCAAAATCCTCGCGGGACTGACCCGGCTGCGGCAAATCTGCTGCCACCCGGCATTGTTCGTTGACGGTTATAAAGGGAGTTCAGCGAAGTTTGAGCAGTTGAAGCAATTGATTGAGGAATCAAAGCAGGCGGGAAGAAGGGTATTGATCTTTTCGCAGTTCACAAAGATGCTCGGAATCATCGGCAAGGAGCTAGCAATGAAGGGAACCCCATTCTTTTATTTAGATGGCCAAACGCCTTCCGAGGAACGGTTAGAACTATGCAATCGATTTAATGCAGGAGAGCGAGACGTCTTCCTTATTTCATTGAAAGCGGGTGGAGCCGGGCTGAACTTGACCGGGGCGGATACCGTCATATTGTATGACTTATGGTGGAATCCCGCAGTGGAGGAGCAAGCTGCAGACCGCGCCCACCGCATGGGACAACAGCAGAACGTGCATGTCATCAAACTCGTCGCGCGCGGCACGATTGAAGATAAAATGAATGAGTTGCAGGAGAAGAAGAGGAATCTTATCGAAGAAATCATTGATTCAAAAGATGCTGCGAATACTACACTCACGGAAGATGATATTCGGGAGCTGTTGGAAATATAGGGGTATAGTTGCTGCTGGAAAAGTGGATACTATTGGAAAAGGAGCGGATTAATTGAAAGCAATAAAGATTTTATTAAGTGTAGCCATTGTTATTGCCGTTATCGGCTTCGGTGTTTTCCATTTCGGAACGAAATTCATCGCTGATGAAGTGATGGGCCAAGTGGCGGCGGAATTGGAATCGAACGGTCAGTTGGAAGCAATTAAACAAGAAGTCCAAAACGATCCGGAATTACGCGCATTTATTGAAGAAGGAAAAAACGTGGACAGCTCGAAGCTCCCTTTTCAAACGAAAGAGGAAGCGACTCGTGTCTTGATGAAAAAGTTTGATCTCAACGAGCTCAACGAACTGCAAATGCAAGCTCGACAAGGCATGAGCGTAGTAGAACAGCAAGCGCTTTTCAATAAAATCCAAAGCAGGCTGACGGATGAAGAGATGTTGGCATTAAAGGCATTGGCGTATAAAGAGTTATTTAAGTGAGAAACCGCTTCAGTCAGGTGTGACTGGAGCGGTTTTTGAGGTTCCGGAAACTTATTGATCAATTCCTGAAGGATATCGATCATTTCCTAAGTTATATCAATCAATTGGGAGAGGATATCGATTATTTCCCGTCATATATCGATTATTTCCCATGATATATGGTCATTTTGTGACCTTTGACCTAATTAAGTCGTTGAGCTCTCTAATCAATTTCAAATCCGCCACATACAATCTGCCCTTATTTTTTCCTTCGCAGGGAACTCCCAACTGCATTAATATCCGTTTGACCTTTTGTCGACATTCTAGCCGTAAAAATTGCCTACATTCCTTATTGGAAACACGATAATTAATCAACATAAAGTATTCCAACACCGCTTGGACGTGGGCATTCGCGTCAACATTGCCGCATTGTGGACATCCCCACCCATTATATATTGATTGCATGCCAAATCGGCCGCATTGACTGCAGCGGACTCCGGTACGTAAATCAGACCGAGGAATCCCGTATGTATCTGTCAGTGGAAAGGGGTTATACTCGCGATGGGCCTTAGTTAGCTTATTTGCAATGTCTGTAAGTTGAGGTGTATCAATAGTTGGGTGATATGAACTGAGTCTACGAAGAAAAACAGGGATCTCAAGTGGGAAAAGAAGAGTCAAGTCTTTACGGAGGTTTTCGAATTGCTGTTGCGGTCTGGGGAAAACCGCTGCCTGATAAATGGGGATAGGCATGTGGTGCGCGTAAAACCAATCTTCCAACAACATTTTATTCCGCTCTAGTTGGACAGAAGGACATTCAAATGCGTCAACTTGTCCGTTTTCAAGGGTCCGTGTGAGTTGGTTTTGCGTTTCAGGGAAACTGATTCGGCCGGCAATATTTTTCATTTCAAAGATGACTGCACCTTGTTGACAAAGAAAAAGTGTGTCCAGCTGGAATTTGCCGGTTGATTGAAGATGTAAGTCATGAAAGATGTAATGCTCGAAAGGGAACTGATATTTGTTGAAAACATCCGCTAGTATTCGTTCGCCGTTTTCACCGGCCCGAGTCTTTCCTAACTCACTCTCGATGTCCGCATAGCGCGGGTGTTGATCTGGCAACCTTCGCAGTAACGCCTCCAGACCGATTGCCTTTAACGAACTAGTTTTTTCCTTCATGATCAATGAAACATCGCCTCCATATTGAATATTGCGACTACTATTCTATCACATGGGTCTAAAAATTGGCTAGAGTTAAGCCGTTGCAAAAGATATTGATCATTTGGTCGCGATTATCAATCATTTCCCGATATATATCGATCAAGTCGGGGGAGTTATCGTTTATTTCCCACATTATATCGATCATTTCCCGAGATATTTGGTCATTTTGTTACCTTTGACCCACCCGTATGAACGTGAATATAAAAACGGCGACGCATAAAGCGTTGCCGTCAAATTCATCATTTCTTCAAACCATATCCAACGACGGTCCATATGCCCGTTTCATCCTGCCGCACCAACCGTTTTAGGCATATTGTTGCAATTGGTGATTCTTCACTTTTCACTTTCACAATCGCATAGGAGTCTGTCTGTTTAATCACTTTCAAATCATCGTAAGCGATTGGATCGTCGTCAATAATGACTTTCGGTGAAAGTTGGAGACTCGCAAAAACTTGTGCAACGAATACCGGGTCGAGATTCCACGGTGAGTGGCCGAGGTCAACGCTTTTTTGCGTGTTTTTCACTACGGAAATGTCATAGGGTACCTCAACTTCGCATTTCCTTTTTTTCTTCGACGGGATGGCTTTGCTCAGACCATAATTTGTGTTCATCTCGCTAGACAACTTCGCCTCGACAATGGAAGAGTGAGTAAACGGGAAAAGAATAGCGAATACGAGGAGAATAACTGTTGCATTTTTCATACTTCATTGCCTCCAATTTTAATTCAACTAATTAAAGTATCTATAGGGTGGTCCAGTAATTTGAATTCATGTAAAAAGATTTTTGTTTGAGCGATTCAAGGGGAGTGCTAAAAGATATCCGTCTCGGGCGTTTCCTATTCATTTTCATATTCAATGTCTCTGCACAAGCGCACCGAAAGGGTGAAACTTTCGCAATCCTATGGTTAATTAATGGTAAACTTATAGAAACGGGGGTGTTTATATGGATTCATCTAATAAAGTGCTTTCTTTACGAAATGTAACGATGACCTACGGGACGCATCGCGTGTTGAATGGTGTGAATTTGGAAGTGGAACGGGGACAGATCATCGGGTATATCGGTCCGAATGGTGCGGGGAAAAGTACAACTGTGAAAATAATGCTCGGCTTAATTCAAAATTACGAAGGTCAGGTCGTAATCTTCGGTGAGGATATCGCTTCGGGAGATCCGTCCTACAAAAAGAGGATCGGTTACGTGCCGGAGCAAGCGGAGCTGTACGATAACTTGACGGCGATGGAATATTTAGCGTTCACGGGAGAGTTGTATGGGCTTGACCGTGCGTTTGCGGAGGAAAAAGCGCAGAAGCTTATGGAGGAATTTGAACTTGGCGACGTCATGCACGCAAGGCTTTCTTCCTTCTCAAAAGGGATGCGGCAAAAGGTGCTCATTATTTCGAGCTTGTTGCATAATCCAGACCTACTGTTCTTCGACGAACCGTTAAGCGGATTAGATGCAAATAGCATGATGGTCATCCGCGAAATGCTGGCGCAACTGGCGGCGCAAGGAAAAACGATCTTTTATTCATCGCATATTATGGATATCGTCGAGAAGATTAGCAATCGGATAGTGCTGCTCGTAAATGGGACCGTTGTCGCGGATGGTAGCTTTGAGGAGTTGCAGGAAATGAGTGAAGAAGGGTCGCTTGCTGCAATCTTCAACCAGCTGACCGGGTTCACGGACCATGCAAGTCGGGCGGAGCGCTTCATCTCGATTGTAGAGGATGGAACTGCCGATGCATGAGTTCCGGACACTGACAATCCTCTCCAAATTCAAACGGCTCTTCGTAAAAGCAGGAATTGATTACAACGCAATGGAAACCATTTTGCGCATGAAATTGACGATGGACGGCAGACGCACGCCGACCATTTTTAATGCGCAGAAGAAAAAGGATGGCAATCAATTTCTGAAGTCTTTATGGATCTACGGATTGTATGGGCTCATGCTTATCCCGTTCCTTCTCTTCGGGGACGGTCATTATATTTTCCAAATGAGCATTGTTTTTGGCATTACGATGTTCATTTTGACGACAACAATGGTGTCTGACTTTTCCTCAGTGCTGCTCGACGTAAGGGATAAAACAGTGCTGCAAACGAAACCGGTGAGCAGCAGGACAATTAATACCGCAAAAATCATTCACATATTAATCTATATGTTTTTCATAACGGGGGCCTTCATTGCCATACCGCTCGTCGTCGGGCTGCTTAAAAAAGGAATTGCATTCACGCTAGTTTTTATTGCTGCATTGCTATTCACAATGCTTTTCATCGTTGTCATTACGTCACTCGTCTATTTTGCGGTCTTGCGATTCTTCGACGGGGAAAAACTGAAGGATATTATTAACTACGTGCAAATCCTGCTGTCCGTCGGGGTAATCGTGGGCTATCAAATTGTCATCCGCGCCTTCAATTTTGTCGATTTTGATCTGACGTATACATTCAGCTGGTGGCATGTATTTCTACCGCCGGTGTGGTTCGGTGCCGCATTTGAGCTGTTGTTGAATAAAGACTTTTCAACTGAGTTAATCCTAATATCGGCACTCGCCTTGCTCGTCCCAATCCTCTCCATGTATATCTACGTGCGGCTTATGCCTTCGTTTGAGCGTAATATGGATAAGTTGATGAGCGAGTCGAAAAATAGGAAGAAGAAATCGAGTTGGTGGGTGGAACTTTGGGCGAAGCTTTGCTGTCGGAACGAGGAGGAGAAGACGTTCTTTCGTTTTGGGGCGTTAATGATGCAACAGGAACGGGAATTCAAGCTGAAAGTGTATCCTTCACTTGGCTTTTCTATCGTCTTTCCGTTCATTTTCATTTTTACGGAACTGCAAATGAGGACACTGGCGGAAATCTCCACAGGTAAGATGTTTTTGCTTATCTATTTCGGAAATATGATGATCCCAACCATCGTCCATATGCTGCAGTTTTCCGTGAACCATAAAGGGAGTTGGCTTTTCAAAGCAGCGCCAATCCGACAACCCGCTACAGCATATAGTGGCACGCTGAAGGCATTTTTAGTAAAGCTCTACATGCCGGTTTTCATTTTGCTGTCGATTGCGTTTATCGCCATTTTCACGTGGCGCATTGTTCCCGATCTGTTCGCTGTGTTATTCGGAGCGATTCTTCAAACATTGCTCACGTATAAATGGATGAACGCGGGGGAGTTCCCTTTCACCCAATCATTCGAGTTTGCACAATCGGAAGGCTCGGCAAAAATGTTCTTAGTCAATTTAGGTGCTGGTATATTTGTAGTCGGCCACCTTATTGCGAGCGCGATAACAGGTGGAATTTACGTATATATCGCATTGCTGCTTATTGCGATTTTCATCGGCTGGCGTAAGGTGTTTCCGATGAAGGGGGACTTGCCGGTTCGGATGTGAATGAGGACCATGAGGAGGAAAACAATTGTTAACAACTGAACAGCTACAGAAAATCGCAATGCCCTTCGACTCTATGAGTCAATCGGATTCCAAACAGTCCAAGGACAGGATTATTATCTTTTGGATGAATAAATATAAAAGTTCGGCGTTTGCCGAACTTTTTTTATTGCCAATTAAGCCGGCGTTCGCTACTTCGTAAAATAAAATGCAATGTCAGCCATATTTTATTCCTCCAGACTAAACTGATAGTTTACCCCGCCATAACCTCACTCATCAACGCATGCGTATTATCTTCCGTGTCCTTGAAAAACGCCATCCACGTTTCTGTTTGCCCCATCTTTGCAACGATATGCGGTTCATCGATGAAAACAATCCCTTTTTCCTTGTATTCCTCATAGGCCTGTTGAATATTTTCTACTTGAAAATAAAGGACGGAGCTTGCGTGTGCAAATTCCTCTGTTTCAGGAAGGCTAATGAAAAGGCGTACGCCGTCGCAATCAATAAACGCCATTGTCTCCGTTGTGAATAATAGCTGCAAGCCTAATAGATCCTTATAAAATGCTGTAGCGCGCTCAATATCTTTTGCTGGTACCCCGATTTGTCCGATTTTCGTAATTGTCCCCATGTACCATCTCTCCCTTTCGTCTATTTATCTAATCATACCTAACTTTTTATCAAAGAGTATAAAAATTCAACAAATTACTATCTGCATCCAAGGTCTGAGCCGAAATCCGACTGAAGCTCGTTATAAGATGTGGAAAAACTTGTTAGGCTAATGAACAATGATGTCGGAAAGGGGAAATGGTTGTGAAGGTATTGGAGTTCATCGTTCGAAAGAAGGTATTGGTCGGTTTATTGACCGTGTTAATCGTAGCTTTGGGGAGCTTTGCGGTTGTTAAATTGGATAAGGAGATTATGCCGTCGGTTGGGATGGATGGGGCGTTCGTCTATATCGACGTGGGGGATATGGTGGCGGTTGATGTTGAAAGGTTCATCACTTCGCCGTTGGAACAGAAGCTTACAGGAATCGATGGTGTTGAGGAAGTACAATCGACGACGACGGTCGGGAGCAGTTCCCTTAATATAACGATTGCTCGCGGGCAGAGCGAAGAGGTTATGAAAGAGATTGACAAGGTATTGAATGAAACAAAAGCGGAGCGCCCTGAGATTCGGGAGGCCATCGCGAATCAATACGGCGTCCGACATGGCTATGAGTTTTTCATGGATCTTTCGGGCGATGATCTTCAAGTGATGACAACGTTCGCCAAAGACGTGCTTGAACCGAGGCTTGAAAGCTTAAAGGAAGTTCAAGATGTCAATTTGTCCGGTGTGGCGGAACACGAAGTGTCTATTGCGTTCAAACGGGATGAAATGATGAAGCACGGATTGGATATTTCACAAGTTGCGGGGTTCATTGCGCAAGCGAACTCGGAAGCGACACTTGGCAAATTGCAGGATGGCAAGGATGCTTCACTCCTCCGTTGGAATTCAAAGCTTACAAATATTGACGATGTGAAACGTATTGAAATTCCAACAGCGGAAGGTTTTATTCAACTGAAAGAGATTGCAGACGTTTCGCTTTCAACACGTGAAAATTCATCATTCGTATGGAAGAACGGGACGAAGGAATTGGTATTCATTCAAGTGGGCCGTGCTGCGAATGTGACGCAGATCGACATGGCGAAAGCGGTTCGTGCTGAGATTCAAAAGATGCGTGATGAAGGGCTTGTGAAAGGCTTTACGTTAAATGAAATGGTCGCGCAGGCGGATATCGTACAGGAATCAATCGATGGGGTCGTTGTTAATATTCTAATCGGTAGCGTCGTTGCGATTGCGATTCTGCTTTTATTCCTTAGAAATGTCCGCGCCACACTCATCATCGCGGTTTCGATTCCGACGTCGGTGTTGTTGACCTTTTTGACAGTTTATATACTCGGATACAGTCTCAACATGCTGACGCTGATCGGTCTTGGCCTCGGGATCGGAATGATGGTGGACTCGTCGATTGTCATTTTGGAATCGATTTATCGGCATCGGGAATTGGGGCTCGCGAAGTTTGAGGCGGTACTTGCGGGGACGAAGGAAGTGGCGGGTGCCGTTTTCGCGTCCATGCTGACGACGATTGTTGTATTCTTGCCGATTGGTTTTATTGGCGGGGGACTAGGCGAATTTATGATCATTCTGGCAATTGTCGTGGCGATTACATTAATTAGCTCGGTGCTCGTCGCATTCACGCTCATCCCTGCGCTCTCGGACAATTTCCTTCGGTATCGGGGTGCCCGAGATGCACGAAAGGAGAGCCGATTTGTTAAAGGGTATAACACGTTTGTTTCGTGGATCGTCGAGAAAAAGCGCAGAAGTCTTCTTGTAATCGCAATCTTTTTCGGACTGTTTGCAGGTTCACTTTTCCTTGTGAATAAAATACCGATGACCGTCATGCCAGACGTTTTCAATCGGTACAATGAAATTGTCGTTGCACTCGAAACAGGGGTGGAGCCTGTCGAAAAAGAGCGGCTTGCGCATCTCATGAACGATACATTGGCGAAAATTGACGATGTTCAATCTAGTTATGTATTGGATACAGGTGGAAGCGAAATGTTTGTCATCGTCAATATGACAAAAGGTGATGACATCGTACTTGAGCAGAAAGATGTAAATGAACTGCTTTTACGTACATTGCGTGAGTTCCAAGACACGGAACCAATTCGAACTGTGCAGTTGGCAATGTCTGGAATTAGCGGCTCTCCAGTACAAGTGATGGTCAAAGGGGACGATTTTGATCATCTGCAAGTACTTGCAAATGACTTTATGGGGAAGCTCGGTAAAGTCGAAGGAATTGTCGGCATAACGAATTCGATGGAACGCACATCCGAGGAAAAAAGAATTGTGTTAAATGAGAAGGCAATTGCGGATGCCGGCTTATCGCAATTGCAAGTGAAGCAGTTCATCGAGCAGGCTTTCATTAATATGCCTGTCGGTCAAATGATGATAGATGGAGAGAATGTGCCTTTACTGGTAAGTTGGGGTACGAAAACAAATTCGCGCGAAGCACTATTGAATTTGGAAATACCGACTTTGGAAGGCGATAAGAAATTAGCGACGTTCATTAACTTTGAAACTGTCCGTACACCTATTGAAATTACGCATATCGGCGGGGAACGGTTCATTTCTGTTTCGGCGGATATAGAAGGAAGAGATTTAGGTGCGATTAATCGCGACGTACAAAAAGTGATTAACGAATTCAATGCGCCCGCGGGTTATGCAATTGAAGTGGCAGGCGATATGGAACAGCAACAGCAGCTTATGTTCGAAATGCTTCTCGTGTTAGGCATCGCGCTGTTCCTCGTCTACTCCGTAATGGCTGTACAGTTCAATCATTTAGGGCATCCGCTCATTGTCATGTCCGTCATTCCGATGGCGATTATCGGTGTCATAATCGGTTTGTTCGTGACGCAAATGGAACTGAATTTGTTGTCCGGAATGGGTATTATCATGCTCATCGGCATCGTTTTGAATAACGCGATTCTCTTAATTGACCGGACGAACCAGCTTCGTAGGGAAGGGATGTCTGTGCAAGAGGCATTGGTTGAAGCGGGGAGGAACCGGGTTCGTCCGATTTTCATGACAACGTTGACGACGGTTGGCGGAATGTTGCCGCTTGCGCTCGCTTCAGGTGCATCGGGCAATTACCAGGCGCCGCTCGCAACGGTGTTGATTTCTGGATTGTTGTTTGCGACGTTCATCACGCTGTTGCTCATTCCATCGGTGTATCGATTGTTTACGAAGACTGAGAAAGTGGCGGAAGCAGTAACCGCTAAACGCAAGAAACGCGTAGCGACACGATTGGCTGAATCTGTGAAATGAATATTGTTTAGTGCAAGCACAATCTTCGTTGAAATGAAGATTGTGCTTTTCCCCTTGTCATTCATCAAGAAAGACCGATACAATGAGGCGATGAAGAAAGGGAGTGAGATTGTTGAATGAAAAGGAATATGACAACCTTCTTCGGATAAAAACGGCTGGTACGCTTGAGCTATTGAGCCAGTCTGCTCATTATAATCGCTATGAAGCGACGCCTTACGAAGCGTTAGACGAACTGTTTAAATCGTACGAATTACATCAGTCGGACGGTTTTGTCGATTTTGGATGCGGCAAAGCGCGCGTATCATTTTACGTCCATCACCATTTCGGCACGTCGGTGACCGGCATCGAGATGAACGGCCAACTCTACCAGGATGCGCTGGAAAACTTGGCAAGATATCGCCGTAAAGCAAAGCGATACGGAGGAGCAATCCGTTTTGAACGGTGTTTCGCAGAAACGTATGAAATTGATCCATCGGAAACTAAATTCTATTTCTTTAATCCGTTTTCCATTCAAATATTTATGACGGTCATCGGTAACATTTTGCTATCCGTAGAACGCGCTGCACGCCCGGTTGACGTCATTCTTTATTACCCGACCGCGGACTATGTGCAATATATGGACAACCAGACGTCGTTTGGGCTATGGAAAGAAGTAAAAATCGACCGTCTTTACGAGAAAAATGAAAATGAGCGGTTTTTGATCTATCGATTGGGTGAGTAGGGACGATTTCGATCATTTCCTGGAGGGTATCGTTCATTTCCCATCTTATATCGATCAATTGAGACGGGATATCGATTATTTCCGACATATATCAATCATTTCCCAAGATATATGGTCATTTTGTGATCTTTTACCTAGAACATTATTAGATTTGTCAAAGACATTCGGTGCGACAGGTTTGGTCGTTGGTGATAAAACGATCGCGGGAGAAATAATAACGTATCCTTGCCCGTCGTGCCAAATGCACGTAACAAAATAAAAAACGCACCCCGAATCGAAGTGCGCATTAACTTACCGTATGGGGCATCCATTGCTCGATTTCCTTCGCAGGAATTGGTTTGGAATAGAGATAGCCTTGTACTTCATTGCAACCGAGCTGCTTTAGGAAGTTTCCTTGCTCGTCCGTTTCGACGCCTTCCGCGATAACGTTCAACCCCAAATTCTTCGCAAGATCGATGATTGCTTTGACAATCGCCGTGTTGCTTTTGCTCAGTTCTCGAATGAATGCTTGGTCAATTTTTAAATGGGAAAGGGGAAACTTGCTCAAGTAGAGCAAAGATGAGTACCCTGTACCAAAGTCGTCGACACTCACGGTGATGCCTGCATCATGCAGCTCCCGTAAAACAGTTTCGCAATGCTTCACATCGGACATCATGCTTTCTGTAATTTCCAAATTCAAATACGACGGATGAAGTCCGGTTTTGTTCAAAATTCTTCGGACATCTTCCACGAAGGATGGTTGTTTGAACTGTCTAATCGAGACGTTGACGCTTATCCGCAAAGGTGGAAATCCTTGTTCTTGCCAAGCTTTTGCTTGCGCACATGCCGTTTTCAACACCCATTCCCCAAGTGGAAGGATGAAACCGTTTTCCTCCGCAATCGGTATGAACTTCATAGGAGGAATATAGCCCCGATGAGGATGATTCCATCGAGCGAGCGCTTCAATCCCTTTGATCTGCCCGGTTACTAAATCGAATTGGGGCTGATAATGAAGGAGGAACTGCCCTTTTTCCAATGACTGTCTTAGTTCCATTTCAAAGAATGTCTTCTCCAGCAATTCCTCATGGAGTTCCTCCGTGAAAAAGCGAAAAGTGCCCCTACTAGCCTCTTTTGCCAAATACATGGCCGTGTCTCCACTTCGGATTAACGTACTATAATCTTCTCCGTCGTCTGGATACAACGCGATTCCGATACTTGGGGCAACGAAAACCTCTTGGTTGTCGAAAAAATAAGGCTGAGAAATGTCATTAATAATTTGTTCGGCAAGGGTGGTCAATTCATCAGTGTCAGCAGTATCAATGAGGACGACAAATTCATCCCCGCTCAATCTCGCGACAGCATCATCAATTTGAACACAATCACGTAGCCTTTGTCCGACGGCAACGAGCAATTGATCACCAACATGGTGTCCTAATGTGTCATTAATATTTTTAAAACGGTCTAAGTCAAGGAACATAACGGAAAATCGATCGCCATCGTCTGCTTTAGCAATTTTTTGTTTTATTTTCTCCTGAAGGTTTCTCCGGTTTGGCAATCCGGTTAAGGAGTCATAATAGGCCATATGTTGAATGACCTTTTCGGCTTCAATCCGTTGTGTAATATCAATGGCAGTGCCGACAACTTCAACGACTTTACCGTCTTTTGCAATTGGTGAAAGATATACAAGGAAGAATAAGCCGTCATGGTTTAGCTCGAATTGGACAATCTCACCAGCCATTCCTGCCAATAAATAATTTTTGAACTGTTGGAGCTCTTCTTTAGTAAATGAATGGATGACTTCTTGTGCATTTATTTTATCTGCTGAAATTCCGAGCCGTTCTATAATTTGACCTTCAAATAGAGTGAATTCGATTTCTCCGTCTTCTGTAGTCGTATACTTAAATATTGCATTTTGCAAGTTTTTCACGGTTGTTTGGAAATCATTTTGCAAAGCGATTTCCAAAGATTCCTCCGCCTGTTTACGATCTGTAATGTCATGGCGAATGGCGATATATTGTTCGGGATTCCCTTCTGCGTCAAGGAACGGAACAATTGTCGTACGGACCCAATAGAGGGAGCCATCCTTCGCTCGGTTGCAAACGTCACCTTGCCAAATTTCACCACTTTGGACCGTGTTCCACAATTCCTTGAAGAAGCTCTTTGGATGAAATTTTGAATTCACAATCCGATGGGTTTTTCCGATTAATTCGTCTCTAGAATATTGGGAGAGCTCACAAAATGTATCATTCACGTACGTAATGACGCCCTTGGCATCAGTGATGGCGACGACGGAAGAATGATCGAGTGCATTTTGTATATTATGTAAATTTTGCAGTGTCTCCTTATACTTTTCCTTTGTTAGTTCGCGTGAGGTAATATCATTATCAATAGATAGAAATTGGGTAATCTCACCATTATCATCTAGGATAGGTATAATGTGTGCGCTCACCCAATAAGGGGTGCCGTCTTTTGCAAAAGCCTTTATATTTTTCTGCCAAGCCTCATTACGTGACGAGTGCTGCTTTATTTCCTTTATAAAGCGTTCTGGAGTATAGCCAGGATTGACAACACCATAACTTTTGCCGATTAACTCCTCCTTGGAATAGCCGGAAAGTGCACAGAAGTTGTCATTCACATATGTAATTCGACCATGATTATCAGTAACTGAAACACAGAATTTCTTATCCAGTAATGACATAAGGGGAGCACAACTTATTTTTGAAAACACTATTTCCATTTCCTTTCTATATACAAAAACAACGCAATAATGCGAAGAAAAGTTTCTGTGTAATGCACCGGTTGAGGGATAAGAATATAAGTAGCCTAGAGGCAATAAGAAATCAATCTTTTTTGTTAATTATACCATTTGAAACGCGATGTTGTAAAAGTTGCGTTCATTACTACTGTTTGTCGTCTAATCGTTGTACACTACTAGTATAGGATAAGTTTTGAAAATTAAGAAAGGGGTGGGGTAGTGGGAAAGGGAAAGTATACAAAGACGGAGAAAAGTTGGATGTTTTACGACTGGGCGAACTCGGCTTATTCGATCATCATTACTACGGCAGTATTCCCGATCTTTTACAAGACGGTAGCGACCGAAGCAGGTGTAAGTTTGAATCAATCGACGGCATATTTGGGGTATACGGTGGCGATTGCGACGTTCATTTTAGCGATGATCGGTCCGATATTAGGGACAATCGCGGATTATAGGGGATTAAAAAAGAAATTCTTCTTCGCCTTCTTCCTGATTGGTTCACTATCGACAGTTTCATTGGCATTTGTGCCGGACGGTATGTGGCTTCCGTTATTAATTATTTATATAGTAACCGCCATCGGGTTCCACGGGGCAAATATTTTCTATGACGCATTTCTCGTTGACGTGACACCTGAGGAGAAGATGGATGAAGTGTCCGCACGCGGTTTTGGATTAGGGTATATCGGAAGTACAATTCCATTTATCATCAGCATCGCCATCATCCTGTTGGCGAAAGAAGAAGTGATACCTTTATCGGTCACCGTGGCAAGTAAGCTAGCTTTTGTCATTACGGGAATATGGTGGTTTACCTTTACAATCCCGATGCTGAAACATGTTGTGCAAGTTCACGCAATCGAACGGGAACCAAGAATTTTGGCGAGCAGTTTCCGGAGGCTCGGTGAAACGTTCAAGGAAATTAAGAAATACAGGACCGTCTTCATCTTTTTGTTAGCATATTTCTTTTATATTGATGGTGTCGGTACGATTATTTCGATGTCGACCGCATATGGTACGGATCTAGGCATCGAGCCGCAGGATCTTCTCATTGTTCTGTTCGTCACCCAAGTCGTTGCTGCACCGTTTGCAATTTTATATGGAAGGCTTGCGCAACGATATTCGGTGAAGACGATGTTGTATGTTGGGATTTTTGTTTATATTATCGTCTGTATTTATGCGTTCTTCTTGTCAACAACATTAGATTTCTGGATTTTGGCAATGCTCGTTGCAACGTCACAAGGAGGTATACAAGCGCTTAGCCGATCTTATTTTGCCCAACTTGTGCCGAAAGAGAAGTCTAATGAGTTTTTCGGCTTCTATAATATTTTTGGTAAGTTTGCGTCTGTTATGGGACCGTTATTGCTCGCGGTGACTGCTACGCTAACAGGCAGCTCTGCGTACGGCGTGTTCAGCCTCGTCATCCTGTTTATCATTGGTGGTATTCTGTTACGGATGGTGCCGAAACCGGAAAGCGAGATAGCATAAGAGAAGGCTGTTTCCATTGTCAATGACGACGTGGAAACAGCCTTTTATGTTTTTATCTTCTAGCTCCGGGCGCTAGCACCTTCATCTTTTGGTTACTTAGGTTCAATCCGTTGCATCTGCAAAATCCGGAATCCATTTTTCTCAAGTCTTTCACGCAATTTGACCATTTCTTCATCGGATTTTCCGTTTTCAAGTGTGATGACGACTCTTCGTGCGAGTGCCGATCCATTGTCGAGGGTGAGCATGCCTTCGATGTTCTCGTCCTTCAATGTCGTCGTCAACTTTCTAATCATGCCTCTTGCTTCAGTCGATGCAAGCGTAATGTTAATGCCGCCGGTCTTTAATCCGAACGCGTCTTCCAGGACACTTTCGACTTTATTATGCGTTAAAATACCAAGGAGCTTACCGTCTCTGACGATGCTAATGAAAGGCAATGCTTTAATTTTTAGTAAGGCGCTTAAAAAAGAAGCGTTCTCGTATAAGTAGATGTCTTCGTGTTCCAATAAGAAGTCGATGGATTTCTCGCCATCTCCTTTTTCCTCATAAAGATAGGAAAGCAGATCGACTTTGTAAATCATCCCTTTATAGGCATCGTCGTTGTCAACGACAGGGATGCAACGGTATCCTGTCTCGTTAATTTTTGCGAGTGCTTCGGATACGCTTTGATCTACCTTGACTGTAGCGACGGCCAATCTCTCTACAATTAAATCACGAATATGCATAATCGTTCCCCCTCATTTATAGTCGTTCTATTAAGTCTGAATTTTTGTTAGATTATCTTCTATTATAATTGAAAATTGGAATCTTGTATATGAAAACCTATAATAGAAGTATCTGAAGTGTGAAAGGGGCTTGGAAATCTTGATGAACTTGGACTCACTCCTCGATGTTGTCGGCGAGTTGTTTGCGGATGAAGTCTCCATCGCCGTATCGAATACGAAAGAATATATATATTATCGGCCGAGTAAGCGAATCGATTTGAAAATTAGGCCAGGTGACCCTGTACGAGAAGGAACGATAGCCTATAAAGCACTTACGGAAGGGCAGAAAGTTTCCGAATTTATTAACCGAGACGTACTTGGCGTTCCTTACCACGGTATGGCGGTTCCGTTCCAAGATAATGGTGTTTGGGACGGATGCGTCGTTGCTATTTACCCTGCGTACACGGAAGGAAAGTCAGTCGTTACCGTGAAAACGCAGGACGGATGGGTGCCCGTTCCTTTTTCGGATGTGAAGTATATTGAAGTGCGGAACCGGAAGACGGTCGTCGTCGCTAAGCACGTTACAGGCACCCACCGGAATTCATTGCAAAACTTTGAATTTGTGCTTCCGCATGAGTTGTTCGTCCGATGCCATCGGTCGTTCATCGTGAACGTAACACAGATTAAAGCCATCTATCCGGATACGCATTCGACATTCACTCTTTCCATGAATGACGGCTCACAAATCCCGGTCAGTCAGTCGTATTCTAGCTATTTCCGCAAGCTTTTAGGCTTCTAAGACAGAAAAATGCTGCTTTAAACAAAATATGTGCGCGCTTGTTCGTAAAAACTGTATTTCATTCAGGAAATTCCTTTCATTGGATTTTCTACGGTACAATTATCTAAAAGTTACGAAAAGGGGCGCTTATAAATGAATAACCATATGGATCGCGTCAGAATTGAAAAGTTGAGAGATTTGGTTGTTACGCCTGAAGAGGCAGCTTCTTGGATTAAAGACGGAATGACATTAGGTTTGAGCGGTTTCACGCGTGCAGGTGACGCGAAAGCTGTACCTCTCGCCTTAGTGAAACGGGCTGAAACAGAAAAATTTAAAGTGAACGTATTTACAGGGGCATCCCTAGGTTCGGATATCGATAAGTTATTCGCGGAAGCGGGTATTGTGAATAAAAGAATCCCATTCCAAGCGGAAAGAGCAATGCGTGACGGCATTAACAACGGGGAACTTCTATTTGTCGACCATCATCTGTCCCATACGGCGGAATGGATTCGCTCAAATGTCATTGAACCGATTGACTTCGCGATTTTGGAAGCGATTGCAGTGACAGAAGATGGAATGGTCATTCCTTCGACATCTGTCGGAAACTCGTTATCGTTTGCGAAACATGCAAAATCAATTATTCTTGAAATTAATACAGCTCATTCAACAGCTTGGGAAGGCATCCATGATTTGTATGACCCAGGCAAACAAGGGGAGCGGATTCCGAATCCATTGACGAAAGCTAGTGATCGAATCGGAACAATCGGCATCCCGATTGACGTGGATCGAGTGAAAGGGATTGTGTTCACGCACCAACAAGACTCACCTTCAACAATTACAGAGCCTGACCACGACACAGAAGTTATGGCTGAGCATCTAATATCCTTCCTACGTTCGGAAGTTGAGGCAGGCAGATTGACGAACAGTCTTGCACCTCTTCAATCTGGAATCGGGTCTCAGGCGAATGCGGTGCTACATGGTTTGTTGAACTCGGAATTCGAAAATCTAGAAGTGTATTCCGAAGTGTTACAAGACGCAGTATTCGATTTAATCGATGCTGGTAAAGTGAAAACCGCTTCGTGTGCATCAATCACATTGTCACAAGAGAAGATGGACAAGGTGTTTAACAACTTGGATAAATACCGGGACAAGCTCGTCATGCGTCCGCAGGAAATTTCGAATCTTCCAGAAATCATCCGCCGACTCGGTTTAATTTCCATTAACACAGCGCTTGAACTAGACATTTACGGTAACGTCAACTCGACGCATGTGACAGGTACGAAGATGATGAACGGAATCGGGGGGTCCGGAGATTTCGCTCGAAATGCGAGACTTGCTATTTTCGTTACGAAGTCTGTTGCGAAAAACGGCGATATTTCAAGCATTGTACCGTTTGTGTCGCACGTCGACCATACAGAGCATGATGTCGATGTCATCGTCACGGAGCACGGTTACGCGGATCTGCGTGGACTTGCACCGAGAGAACGTGTCGAGCTCATTATCGGCAATTGTGCGCACCCGATGTACCGCGCGCAACTATGGGAGTACTACTCCGAGGCGCTTGAAAGAGGCGGCCACACGCCACATGTGCTTGAAAAGGCATTCTCTTGGCATTTGAATTTAATGCAACACGGCACGATGCGCCCTCGCACTGAGGAACTTGTCTAATTTACAGCCAATCGAACTTAATTATATATACCGCCAATGAAAAAGCAGCCTTAATGGGGCTGCTTTTTTCGTTGGTGTGCAGTCGTTTTGCGCGAGTTTGAAGGAGTTATGCTCAAGTTTGGGCGGATTATGCGCGAGTTTGAGGGAGTTATGACGCAATCTCGTGGAGTTATGCCGATTTCAGGACCTTATGCCTAACTATGTCTAAGTGAAATTGTAGTTTGCCAAAGGCATTCAGCGCGAAATTTGCTCAAACCTGAGAGTGTGGAATCTCCCCATTAACTTTTCACATTGCAGGAATTTCTTAATTTATATCGAAGTACAGAGCATAAGTAAAAAGGGAAATAGGGGGAGAGAAAATGGGAAGCTTCATTAAAAGAATCGAAACAATTTATTTGCCAGTTGCCAATCCGAAAGCATCTGCAGAATGGTATGAGAAACATTTGAAATTGATAGGAGTTGGCCCGATTGAAACGGATGCAACACAAGCCCAACTTGTATTAGAATCTGGTCAGTACATCTGTTTAATTAAAAGCAAGGACTTAGTTAACGCAAATTTTACCGAAATCGGTGGCGAGGAACAATGTTTGCTCACATTGGAGGTAACTGATTTTCATCGCTTTTATGAAGAATTACAAAAGAACGGCGCGACAATATCTGCAATCGAGGACAACGACAATTGCGGAGAGAACTTCTATTTGTATGACTTAGACGGGAACAAACTTGATATTTGGAGCGGCTGGCCTGTCGTTTCGTAATCTAATTAACAATACAAGCAGCTGAATGAAAGGGGAAACCTATTTCATTCGGCTGCTTTTCTATTATTCATAGCTAGGAATTTTGATTCTCCCACCTTTGTCCGCGTGGTACGTAAACGTCATTCCCGAAATATACATAGAGTATGTAGTCATAACATTCGGGAGGGGTACGATGTTTACCTTTGTCTTAGTACTTCATTTAATTGCTGTATGTTGCTGGCTTGGTGGGGCCCTTTACGAGCGATGCTTCATCGTGTCAGGATTTCGTAAGGAAGTGGGGAGTGTAGGAGAAGCAACGATGCTAAGACTGCTATTAGGTAGCGTCCCTTTCTTTTTCACTTCCGTCATTACAATTGTAGTTACAGGAATTACGATGACAGTCATGGGCAAATACGGATTTCTTCAGTGGTCGTGGATTGGACTGAAGCAATATATTATGCTTGGCATTTTGTTTTTAATCGCGTTTTATATCGCTCCGAGAATGTCGCGCCTAGGCAATCAACTGAAGTGGAACATGGAACAGGGCGTGGGAGTGGACGATAGAATGCGCTCACAAGCGAACCGCGTTATTTTCTATTTGGATGTCATGCACATTGGCGTCCTCGTTAATTTGATACTCGGGGTAACGAAATTTTTTTGATAGTTATAGCTATGAACAAAAAGTATCGCGAGGTCACTCTCCCGATACTTTTTTTCGAGGGCGAAGTTGCAAAAGAATGGAATTCAGCTCATACTATTTTATGGCCTTTATTAACTTGTAGGGAGTCATAGAAATGAAAAATGTAGCAACACTGAAAAAAATGTCACCTGCCTACGATCCATGGGAAGCTTACTTGGATGTGCAGGAGCATGGAAAATTAACATTATCAAGCATTGAATTTACAACTACATATTTATGCAATATGCGATGCGAGCATTGCGCGGTAGGCTATATGCTGCAACATAAAGATCCTGACGCATTGCCGATCGATTTGCTACTTTTCCGTCTTGATGAAATACCGCATTTACGGACGATTAGTATAACAGGCGGCGAGCCGATGTTCTCCAAAAAGTCGATTGATCAATATGTCTTGCCATTATTAAAATATGCGCATGAACGAGGCGTTCGCACGCAAATGAACTCGAACTTGACGATGCCTCTTGAGCGTTATATGGGAATAGCGCCTTATTTGGATGTCCTCCACATTTCCCATAACTGGGGTACCGTCGATGATTTTGTCGATGGTGGATTCGCGAATATGGAAAGAAAGCCCCCAAGAGAACGCCGTGCAGAGCAGTTCCAACGGATGATCGATAATAGCCGGGCGTTGGCGGAAGCTGGCGTCATGGTTTCCGCGGAAACAATGTTGAATAAACGAACTCTCCCGCATCTCGCTCACATTCATCGACAAGTCGTTGAAGAGATGAAGTGCGCAAGACATGAAGTGCACCCGATGTACCCAAGCGATTTCGCTTCGCAGCTTGAAGTCCTTTCATTGGATGAAACGCGAGAAGCAATCCATCAATTATTAGATATGCGGAATGAAGATGTGTGGATGCTATTCGGCACATTGCCGTTTTATCCGTGCAGTCAAAACGAAGAAGACTTGAAGCTGTTGAAACGCATTCATAGCAGCAAAAACGTCTCCGTCCGAAATGACCCGGATGGCCGCTCCCGTCTAAACGTCAACATTTTCACAGGCGACGTCATCGTAACAGATTTTGGCGATACGCCTCCAATGGGCAATATTCAACATGATTCATTGCCCGAAATGCTTGATAGATGGCTAGAGCGCCCTCTTGCTAAATCGATCAGCTGTCATTGTCCGGCAGTAAAATGCCTAGGTCCGAATTTATTAGTGAAAGACGCATATTATCCGGAGGAAGACTTCACTGTGAAACAAGCTAATTTGGCTGTGAAATAAATTATTAACGCACGCGGGACGTTGCTTCTGACGGGAAATGATTGATATACTCGCGACGCGCCAAAATAAAGGACTTCCGACTACAGGGAAGTCCTTTTTGCGCACTAAAAATATATAGACAATACTGGTTACATATGGAATAATTTAATTGTTGAAATTATCTGCCTTGGAAAGGCGGTATAGGGGGACTAATATATGAATACTCTTAATTTTTTAGGGATACATAATTAGAGCCAATGAAAAAATCTAAAAAAATACTAATAGCTATCCTGTTCGTCAGCAGTTTATTTTTAGCCTTTTATTCATTCAATACAAATACATGCATGCGGAAAGCAGCGCATCACCCCCCAAATGAAACAATGAATGAGTACAAACGTTTTAAACATACGGAAGATGCAATGAAGGAATTCGGGAAATATGTTCCGCTCCCTAAAGATGAACCTTATTTGGTAGAATGCACATTTGGAGAGGTAACGTATGCCGACGGAGAACCTGTACAGTTTACACATTATGTCAAACATCGAATGGTTGAAATGGATGTTCGAAAGGGAAGTAAGTGGGAATACAATAAACAGCTCTCAACCGGCATCTATTACTATCATGTTAGTAAAGAGCCTTTTGAATATTCATTGGAGACATCAGAGTTGAAGGATACGAAGACAGTCATCTTGGATGATGGAGTGGAAGCATTGCTCAGGAATTATGTTATGGAGTGGAAAGATGATCGTTTTTATTATAGGCTTTATTACCGAGCGGGCTTCCGGGCGGACACATTAACGTTTTTAGCAAATTCGTCCCGGTTCAACGTGACGAATTTGCCCGAATGGGTGAATGAGATTAAATAAAGCGAGATTTAGCCACAAAGTCATTTTTCGTATATATTTTGTGGCTTTTTTCTATTGATAAATTTCCTCACGACAGGGGGAGGCCATTATGTTTATAGGCTCCATTTTCTTAAATGTTATTATACCTATCTTACTTTTAGTAGTAATTGGTGCAGTATTACAAAAGAAGTTTTCATTTAACTTGAGGGCGGTTTCCAATTTGCTGACGTATTGTCTTATGCCAGCTGCCGTTTTCACCAATCTTTATGTTACAGAGATTGATGTCCAGGTCCTTCTTGAAATCTTTAGCTATTTAATTGCCTTTAGTCTCGTAGTAATTGTCGTTACGTCGATCATAGGTAAACTATTGAAGTTAGACAAAGGGGAATCAGCGATATTTAAAAATAGCGTTTCATTAATCAACTCGGGGAATTATGGAATACCGGTCAGTCAGCTTTTATTTCAAGCAAACCCTCTCGGTATATCCATCCAAATTATCGTGATGGTCTTTCAAAATATTTTAACGTATACATATGGCTTGTATAATTTAATATCCGCAACGAAGTCCGGACTCGAAATTTTACGGTCGCTTTTGAAAATGCCGATCATACACGCGATGATACTTGGTGGTTTGTTGAATTGGCTGCAAGTTCCGATTCCGGAATTTCTTTGGTCTCCAATCAGTCATTTAGCGGATGCATTTTTAGCAATCGCACTCATATTACTAGGAGCACAGCTCGCACAAATTCAGTTTAAGACGATTATTAATCGTACAGTTCTCGTTAGCAGTATAGGAAGACTGATTATCGGTCCAACTGTCTCACTGCTGCTCATTTTTCTATTTGGACTAGACGGCGTTGTAGCACAATCGCTGTTCATCGCAAGTTCCTTCCCGACTTCAAGAAACAGTTCAACACTAGCGTTGGAATACGATGTGTATCCGGATTTGGCAGCACAAACGGTTCTGTTTTCAACCGTGTTAAGTGCGATTACGGTGACATTTGTTGTTTATTTGTCTGCCGTGTTGTTTGGTTGATAGAGGAGTGATGCCGTGTGGTAGGTAGAAGGTCACGAAATGACCATATAACTTGGGAAATGATCGATATTTAACGGGAAATGAACGATATCCAACCGAATCAAATTAAAACACCAAATAAAATGGACTTCCGGATTGCCGGAAGTCCATTATTGTCTCAAAGAACAATCAACTCTTTAGGTGATTTCGTAATGATCTCGATACCATCTTTTCTCACGATAATATCATCCTCAATCCGCACCCCGCCAAGACCTGGAATGTAAATACCCGGCTCGACCGTCAACACCATTCCTTCTTCGACGAGCAGCTCGCACGTCGGATTCATGAAAATATCTTCATGGATATACAAGCCAATCCCATGCCCCATTCCATGCCCATAATAGTCGCCATACCCTTTTTCCCTGATCAAATCACGGGTCAATGCATCTGCTTCTTTCCCAGTCATGCCGGCCTTGATGCCCGACAGCGCATTTTCAAGAGCATCATGAACGATTGAATAGATTTCCTTCAGCTTCGGATCAGGCTCGCCAACCGCAATCGTTCTTGTCATATCGGAGCAATACCCTTTGTAGTAAGCACCGAAATCAAGCGTCACCATATCCCCTTGCTCCACTACCTTGTCACTCGCCACTCCATGCGGCAACGCAGAACGCACACCGGATGCGACAATCATGTCGAAAGATGAAGAAGTCGCGCCCAATTTCCTCATATGAAATTCCAATTCATTCGCGATTTCAATTTCCGTGCGGCCTGGCTGAATGAACGTCAAAATATGCTCAAATGCGGCATCTGCAATTTCAGCAGCCTTTTTCAAAATGGCCATTTCCGATTCATTTTTGATCATCCGCAGTTTTTCAACGACATTTGAGACAGGCACAAGCTCCGCCTTCATTGCCTTCGCAAGCTGGGAGTAATAAAAATAAGATTGGTGCTGCTGTTCAAAGCCAAGCTTCTTAACTCCCAAGCTTTCAGCAATCGTTGAAATTTCCTCATAAATGATGGAGCGATCGATTTCTTTCACGGTGAAATCCGTAACTTGTGCATTCGCCTGGCTCACATAACGGAAATCAACTAATAAATATGCTTCGGTCTTTGACACAAGCACTGTCCCAGCTGTTCCGGTGAAATCCGTCAAATATCTCCGGTTATACGGATCTGTAACTAGCATCCCATCAATTCCTAATTCATCAAATCTCTCGCGTAACTTCACTAACTTCTCCATTGTCAAACCCCCATTAATAGAAATATTCCCATTATTACTATGACATAAGAAGTTTGCAAATAATAGAGTATGCGTCGATTATTAATTTCATTGTCTAGTCTAAAGGTCATGAAATGACGATAACTTATGAAAGTTGATCGATAAAGTTGTGATCTTGACCGATAACTTTGTAAAAATGATCGATAATCGCCCGGAAATGCTCGTTAACCATCGTGAAATGAACGATAACTCAGGAACCCGTTTGTTGTGTTTGCTTACTTGTTTAAAAGAATTATTATTTTCTGTTAATTTGCACAGTGGTATAGTAGAATGGATATAATTGGATGAAAAATTGTTTGGGGGGAGTTGTGAACATGATTTTATCTGTCAAAAACGTGTACAAATCATTTGGCAAGGAACAGGTACTAAAGGGGATTACGTTCGATATTGACGAGCCTCAGATCATTGCGCTCGTTGGTCCTAACGGGTCGGGGAAGTCGACATTAATGAACATCATTACAAATTTGTTACCTGCAAAAAAAGGGGATGTAACAGTTCTTGGGAAGAGCAATCGGGATCCAAATATTTTCCGTGAAATTTCGTTCATGCAAGATAACACCGTGCTGTACGATTATTTGACGGGATACGATCATTTGCAGTTTATCTGTGACGTGCAAGGGTTACCGAAAAAGCAGCTGTTGGACACGGCGGACCGGATCGGCATAACGAGTTACTTGAATAAAAAGGTGAAGAACTATTCGCTTGGAATGAAACAGCATTTACTGCTCGCAATGGCTGTCGTAAACAAGCCAAAGTTGATGATATTGGATGAGCCGCTCAACGGGCTTGACCCGACGAGTGCGATCCGGGTTCGTGAATTGCTACTCGCATTGCGTGACGAAGGGACGGCTATTTTACTGTCCTCTCATAATCTAGCGGAAATTGACCGTGTGACATCATCGATTTTATTCCTAAAGAAAGGGAATCTAATCCAGGAAAATATGGCGGAATTTGAGCAAGTCCGCTATCAAATTACTGTTAACGATGTTGTAAAGGCGGAAAAGGCATTGGCGGCAGTCGGCATCCCTGTCGAGGTAGTAGATGGGCGACTGCATCTGTACCGGAAGGATGTTGCGCTCGATCGAGTCTTCTATTTGTTGGATCAAGAGCAGGTCGTCATTGACGATATCGAGAAGAAAGTGTTCGGTTCCGAGGAGCGATACCGGAAAATTTTTACGGAAGAGACGAAGGCCAATGAGCTTGTTGAAGTTTGAGCTGAAGAAGATTTGGCGGCAGAGGAAGACCATTTGGCTGATAGTTGTTGCGCTGTTATGCGTTAGTTGGGTTTTTTATCAAAATAAAAACGAACAGGACCTCATGGCGAAAGAGGCAGAGGAAAACCTCTCGTCTGTCGCCCTCAAAACCGATCAATTATATACGCAACTAATGCAGTTGAAGCGGGAGGAAGAACTGACGGATGAGCAAGTTAGACAATTCGATAGTTTGAACGATATGGCGACCGCGGTGTTTCAATGGAAAAGCGCCATCTACGGAAAGCGGTGGGATGAGATTCCGCATGTAGAGAATAATTTCTATTCGTATTTAGGGCTATACGAAGAAGCGGGTGGCGTTTTTACTGCTTTGGAGGGAGTAAAAAGGGAAAAGGCGATCGAAAAGAATATGTATTTACTTGAACACGAATTGCCATATGCCAATGAAACGAGGCCAGTGACCCCGGCCTTGCTGATGAAAAAAGTCACCCCTATCTTGTTGGGGCCGGCAGGGCTATTACTTCTATTGCTTCTGTTTGGGAATGCCTACACATCAGAGAAGGAGCAACAGACATTATTGACGTTAAGGACGCAGCCCCTTCGTAGATGGAAGCTACTATTAGCGAAGTATGTCGGTTTGCTAAGTATGATGGTATTCTTTTTGGTTGTCGTAGCGATTAGCGGATGGGCGATTCCAAACATTTTTGGGGAACCATTCAATGACCTGTCGTTTCCGCAGTTCTTAGAGACGGGCGATTCCTTCGCCATTATCCCTGTTTGGCAGCATTTGATGAATGTTACCATCCTATTTCTTGGAGCTGGAGGATTCCTTTTTACTTTGTCCCTTTTGATTGGAACGCAATTAAGAAGTTCATTTTCTACGATCATGCTTGCGGGCTTCATAACAATGGTCGGCGTTGTATTGACAGATTCGATGTCTATCATTCAGTCGCCTTGGAACCCATTCCAGTTTTTCCGTGCTGACCAGTTTCTGATGGAAATGCCGGCCCATCCGATAGGGCTATATGCTATTTCGGCCATTCTATGGAGCGCCGCATTGTTTACGGCAACCCTCTTCTTGCGTGAAGGTGAACGGGGTTTATTCAAAACTTCGGAAGAACTTAAGCCGTACCGTAAAGGGGAGACGAAACATCTCCGCGCTGTTTGGAATAATGGTTTGTTTGAATGGAGGAAGACAAGGAGAAGAGGGCTTGTGGGTCAATCCCTGATTGTCTTGTCCATTGCCGCGGTCGTCGGCTATTTCTACGTTGCGGCGCAAGTGAAGGAGAAGGAGAAGGAAGCTCTTGAAGGATTAGCTTCGATTGTTGAAAAGACTGAGACGGAAACCATTCCTTATTATTTAGAATTCATCCAGGAAATGGAGGAGCGGATCGCAAAAGCAAATGCGAAAGGTGAAGATGGGGAGTTCATATATGGCGATAATATTGTGCGCTTCAATGAATATATAGATGAAGCCCGCGAACAAGCCTATTTAGCAGAACGTGCACTAAGTGGCTATAAAAAGCAGGACTGGGCTCCGTTTTACGATTATCAGCTGTTCAATGATCATCGATATCTTGAAAACTTGAGAGAGTTTAAAAAGCATAATTACAGCCCAGACACCATTTTCGGCTATGAGACTGCAATTGCGCAAAAAGAGTGGATGAAAGAGCATAATATCCCACCGGTCTTTGCGGGCACCTATATTCCGAACATCCATGACCAGTGGAAAGAGGAACATCGCAAGGAGAAGAAAGCGAATGAAATGCATAACCGGAAAGTGGATCATAGTGGATTATTTTCACTGTTCATGTACTTCCGCGACTATCTGTACTTCATTCCATTGCTTTTACTCCTTATCCTCGTAGGTGCAGGCTTTTCGGGCGAGCGTGGAAAGAGGCCGACGCTGCATCTGCTGGAGACATTGCCCATCACGAAACGGTCCCTTTTCCTTGGCAAAGTGCTTTTCAGTTCTGTAGTAGCGATAGGAAGTGCGATTGGTGTTTTCCTGTTTGCTGTGCTAGTCGGGACGGTGTTGAACCGGTTTGGTGATTGGATGTATCCGGTGCTGCATTATCATAGCAAGCGTGAAGTGCAGTCGTTCGACTATACAGGGTTGAGAGCATTCGAAGGTGGCTATCATTTCATGCCGCTCGGTGAGTTTTTGCTAAAGGCACTTTTTCTATATGTCTGTGTCGCATTGTTTCTTCTCGTGTTGACGAATGTCTTAGGGATCTTCATACGCCAGCCGTTAGTTGTGTATGCGCTGACAGGGTTGATAAGTGTAGCGGGCTATTTGTTGAGTTGGAAATTGGATGATTTCGCCCAGTACTCACCGTTTCTTTATGTAAACATACCGAAAATCGTTAATGGAGAGATTTTGACGCTGCTGAACAATCCGGCGATCAGTGTGTACATGGGCTGCGCGATGCTGATTGGAGCGACGGTTTTCCTTTTGGTTATCGCTTATGTTGGATTGAGTTTTGAGAAGTGGTTTGTGAAGAGAGGGAAGTCGGTTACAGTGGCGGTATGAATGCTGGGATGAGGGGTGTGGTAACATTGAAAACCATAGCGGTCGACTATCGTAATAATCAGTCTATTCGGAACGTACGTGTGCTATAATAAAAGAGTAATTGAATAGGTGACTTAAGGATGGACGGCTCATCCCTTTTTGAAAGGGGGTGATGCCCATGTCAGTATTCGAATCATTAATGGTTGCAATCGGTTTTGCAACATTAGTTGTCATGATACTGTCAAATGATAAAAAGAAATAACCCATCCTTGAGTTCAGCGCTCGATTCGGATGGGTTATTTCATCTGAGAAAGCCGTCCCCTTTAGGGAACCTATCAATTACCTTGACCACTCGGCTGCAACCGGGTGGTTCTTTTTATTTTATGAAGTATATATCTGAATTATACAATTGTTGGCTTACTGATGCAAGGGACTGGATTTAACAGTTGGTGTCGGTTACCTTTTCGGCTCATAATCAAGCATCCGGTACATCTCTTCAAGCTCTTTATCAGTCAAGTCGCGCCATTGTCCAATTGGTAAATTGCCAAGGTGGATATTCATGATGCGTGTGCGTTGAAGGCGTCTCACATTGTAGCCGAGTGCTGAGCACATGCGGCGGATTTGGCGGTTCAGCCCTTGTGTCAATGTGATGTTGAATTTGCGTGGGCCAAGTTGTTTCACTTTGCATGGTTTCGTTACGGTATCAAGGATTTCGACGCCGGATTCCATTTTGTGAATGAATTCTTTTGTGATGGGACGATCGACTGTGACGATATATTCCTTTTCATGGCCGTGTTCTTCGCGCAGGATTTCATTCACGATATCGCCGTCATTTGTAAGTAGCAGCAAACCGTCGGAGTCTTTGTCAAGCCGTCCGATATGAAAGATACGAAGCGGATGGTTGACGAAATCGACGACATTTCCTTCGATATGGCGTTCGGTTGTGCTTGTGATGCCGACGGGTTTATTGAGGGCGATATAGACGAGTTGCTCTTCGGTTTTTACGGGTTTGCCATCGACACGGACTTCATCTCCTTGGTCAACTCTGCTTCCAAGTTCGGCTAGCTGGCCGTTAATTGTGACGCGCCCGTCTTCGATCCATTTATCTGCACCGCGCCGGGAGACGATGCCGGCTTCGCTTAAATATTTATTAATTCGCATGATGTTCACCTTTTTTCGAGTTTCTTTCCCACTATTGTACAGCTTGGGCAACAGGTTTACAAAATCGGGGGATTGCATATGTTATCGAAAGGTTGACAATTGACTGAATGCATAGTAAGGTTAAAACAACTTTTTTGTTCGGAGAGGGTAGAGGTGCCGGGAGCGGCGCCGCCCAAGAACAGATGAGCTGAGTAGAGAAGAGCATAGCTGAGAAATTGTTGAATAAGAGAAGTAGCGCCGGATGCGCGATGTAGAGAGTCAGTGGGTGGTGGAAACTGATTCGCGGCTGGTGTGAATGGACTTATGAGAGCCGCCTTATTGGGCGGACGTTTTCCCACGTTATGGGAAGCGTCTTTTTTAGGCGCGCCGAGTGGAAGCTATTTAATCGATAGCTTCAAATAGAGGTGGCAACGCGGGTAATCCGTCCTCTGCAACTGGACTTTTCTGTCCTTTTGCAGAGGGCTTTTTTGTTTTTATTAATAACCTACCACCAACAAATAGAAGAGGTGAGCTGAGATGGAAAAGACGAGTTTACGTATGACAGAAAAGAAGATTGAAGGGGATTCGTTGACGCCGATCCTCATATTCAGGCGTTTGCACGGTCGTCACCGGTTTTTATTGGAAAGCTCGTCGCAGCATGAGCGGTCGGGGCGGTATTCGTTCATCGGCGTTGATCCGGTGAAATCATATCGCGGTGGGAATGGCCAGTTGGAAGAGTTTGTGTACGAGACGGACAAGACTTATATGCATGAAGGGGATTTGTATACGCTTCTAAAAAGGCTGATGCCTCGGATTGCCGAGCATGGGAAGTATCCGTTCATGGGTGGTGCCGTCGGATATGTGGGATATGGTGCGGCGGGCGACACGGTAGTTCATTCCAATGAAAAACCCGATGTGTACTTCAATATTTACGACACGGTTATCGTCTTCGATCATCTAGTAAATGAAGTGAGTTTGCTGCATACGGAAATTCACCCAGAGTATGCAAAGCCAAATTTAGATGCATTGACAGAGCTCATTACGAATGGGCAGGTCGAAGAGGAGAAAGGGGTATCCGTTTCCGATTATCGATGTGCACTGTCGCAACAAGAATTTGAAGAACGAGTTAGGCAGGCACAGAAGTTCATTCAAAAAGGTGCAGTTGAGCAAGTCGTCCTTTCGCGAAAGCTTGAAGCGGATATTGAAGGCGACCCGTTCGCGCTATATCGAAAACTGCGGAAAAAGAATCCGTCGCCGTATATGTACTATATGGAGTTCGGCAATCATACCGTCATCGGTGCATCCCCCGAAAGCCTCGTCAAGGTAACTGACGGCACAGTCATAACAAATCCGATAGCGGGAACGCGGAGACGGGGGCGCAATGATGAAGAAGATCGAGCATTAGAGGAAGAGCTGCGAAACGATCCGAAAGAGTTGTCGGAACATGAAATGCTCGTGAAACTAAGCCAGGAGGAGTTAGAACCGATTTGTGAGCCATCGTCCGTCCACGTATCGAAGTATATGGAAACTGTTCGATATGAACATGTCATGCATCTCGTTTCGGAAGTGGAAGGTGCACTAGCGCAAGGATTGCATGCGCTCGATGCGTTAAAGGCGACACTGCCTGCGGGAACGGTTACGGGGTCACCGAAAAAGGTCGCGATGGATGTCATATCGCAGCTAGAAGATGAGCCACGCGGATTGTACGGAGGCGCAATCGGCTATATCGGATTGAATGGGAATATCGATTTTGCGTTGACGATCCGGACGATGACGGTACAAGACGGAATCGCAACTGTACAGGCTGGGGCCGGGATTGTGAAGGATTCCATTCCGGCTTTGGAATATAAGGAGACAGTGAACAAAGCCCGTTCATTACTCGATGCTTTGAAATAAAAGACGAGACGAGAAGAGGAGAGATGAGCAATGAAAAACTATACGAGAATAGTGAAGAAAGGCCGAAACTTACGATACGAAGAGATGGTAGATGTGGCAAAACAAATGTTTTCGGAAGAAGTGGATTTAGCCGAAATGACGTCGTTTCTCGTTGCTTTATCCGAGAAAGGGGAAACGGCGACAGAGGTGGCAGCACTAGCTTCCGTCATGACGTCCCATGCGATACAGCTAGATGTGCCAACTGCCAGCTATTTAGACAATTGCGGGACAGGAGGCGACGGGTCGAATTCCTTCAATATAAGTACGACAGCGGCATTCGTTTTGGCTGGAGCCGGCGTGAAAGTGGCGAAGCATGGCAACCGGAAAATCTCAAGTGCTGCAGGAAGCCACGATGTGCTTGATGCGCTTGGCATTCATTCGCGCTTCAAACCGGAAGATATGAGCCAAATGCTTAACGATGAAGGAATCGCATTTTTATTCGCACCGATTATTCATCCGAACATGAAGAGAATCGGCGAGGCACGCAAGATGATTGGGAAGCCAACAATCTTCAACCTCGTCGGGCCGTTGACGAATCCTATTCCGCTAAAAACCCAGTTTACGGGCATTAATCGTCCTGATTTCATTATGGAATACGCGTCCGTCTTGCGGATGCTTGGCAGAGACCGGGCGATTGTCGTATCGGGCGCAGGTGGAATGGATGAAGCGTCGCTCGCAGGCCAAAACTCGTTTGTCCTTATGGATAAAGGTGACTTCATTCCATTTACACTTAACGCGGAAGATGTCGGGCTTTCATACGCTCCTCTATCTACAATCCGCGGTGGATCCCCGGAAGAGAATGCCGTAATGATTCACTCTTTGTTGCAAGGTGAACGGGGACCGCGCTTTGACACGGTTGTGTTTAATGCAGGCATCGGGTTGTTTGCGAACGGCGTTGCGGACTCGATACAAGAAGGAATTGAACGGGCGACCGACAGTATTTTATCGTTTAATGCACTTCGGAAATTGGAGGCGGTCATCGCGTTCAGTGAGCAGATTGGGCAGGAGGCGATGGCGACATGACGATATTAGATAAAATTTTACAGACAAAACGACTTGAAGTGAAACAGCTCTTAATGAAGGAACATGTCGTTTCATGTGGAACATTGACGAAACAGCGGCCCTCTCTGTTTGAAACGCTGCAGCAATCCGATTGCCTGAAAGTCATTGCCGAAATAAAGCGCGCTTCGCCTTCGAAAGGAATAATTGCTGATAATGCAGATCCAGTTGCTCAGGCATTAGCATACGAGAAAGCAGGTGCGAAATGCATCTCAATACTGACGGACGCGCAGTTTTTCAAAGGTTCCTTCGATGACTTGGCGGCAGTCGCGGAAGTGGTCAGCACACCTTTGCTCTGCAAAGACTTCATCATCCATGAAGTGCAAATCAATCAAGCGAAACAAGCGGGTGCGTCCGTCATTTTGCTTATCGTGGCGGCTCTAGACGATGCAACGCTAAAAAGGCTTCACGACTATGCGACCAATGAAGGGCTTGAAGTGCTCGTGGAAGTCCATGATGCAAAAGAATTGGAACGCGCGTTAGCAGTGAATGCAATACTAGTTGGCGTAAACAATCGGGACTTGCGGACATTTAATGTAGATATCGCAAAGACGGAAGAAGTTGCAGCGCATTTTCCGTTTAATGAAAACCGTATCTACATTAGCGAAAGCGGCATTATGAATGCGGAAGATGCAAAACGGGCGGCGGCTGCCGGGGCGAGCGCAATATTAGTTGGCGAGACGCTTATGCGGAGTTCTTCTATTGAAGAGTCGCTCCGTTCACTGCAAGTTCCGAAGGTGGGTGTTACGCTATGACGAAAGTAAAAATTTGTGGATTGATGGAGCCAAGGCATGTGCAAGCTGCGGTGGAAGCAGGGGCGGATGCGGTCGGATTCGTATTTGCACCGAGCAGACGCCGTGTCGCGATTGCGCAAGCAAAGGAACTTGCGCGCCTCGTTCCGGATCACGTTATGAAAATAGGAGTTTTCGTCAATGCGGAACGAGAGGAATTGAAGCGTGCTTTCCGGGAGGTGCCGCTCGACTACATCCAATATCATGGTGGTGAGTCGCTCAAGTTCATTGAAAAAGTCGGACTTCCTTCTATTAAAGTAGTATCGGTGCACGGCAGTGAAGATGTAAAAGAGGTACATCGCTTTCGGACGGAGTTTGTTTTATTCGATACACCGGGGATTGAATTCAGTGGGGGAAGCGGGAAGGTGTTTGACTGGGATTTGCTAAATCAGGATTTGCCGAGGGAGCGGATAATTTTAGCGGGCGGGTTGAATGCACAAAATGTGAAGGAAGCAATCCGGCAAGTGCGTCCGTTCATGGTGGATGTGTCGAGTGGAGTTGAGATTGAGTATAGAAAAGATGAGACGTTGATCCGCGAGTTTATTCGCGCGGTGAAAGAGGAGGAGAGTTGAGATGGTGGCGGAGTTAAAAGGGAGATATGGAAAGTTCGGTGGACAATATGTGCCGGAGACGTTAATGCCAGCGCTTATTGAATTAGAGAAGGCGTATGAGGAGGCGAAGAATGATCCGACGTTTGCTAAGGAGTTGGATCATTATTTGAAGGATTTTGTAGGCAGGGAGAATCCGCTCTATTTTGCAAAGCGTTTGACGGAGAAGGTCGGGGGCGCAAAGATTTTCTTGAAGCGTGAGGATTTGAATCATACGGGTGCGCATAAGATTAATAATTCGCTAGGGCAGGCTTTGCTTGCGATACGGATGGGAAAGCGAAAGATTGTGGCGGAAACGGGAGCCGGACAACATGGTGTGGCGACGGCGACGGCTTGTGCGTTGTTTGGACTTGAGTGCGTCGTCTACATGGGGAAAGAGGATATCCGACGGCAGGAACTGAATGTGTTCCGGATGGAGTTGCTTGGCGCGAAGGTCGTGTCAGTCGATAAAGGTTCGGGTACGTTGAAAGATGCTGTTAATGAAGCGCTTCGTTATTGGGTCGCGAATGTGGAGGATACGCATTATATTTTAGGGTCAGCGCTCGGACCGCATCCGTTCCCGGAAATTGTGCGTGATTTCCAGAGAGTGATCGGCGTGGAAACGAGGCGGCAAATTATTAAGAAGGAAGGGCGTTTGCCGGACGCGGTCGTTGCTTGCATCGGGGGAGGGAGTAATGCAATCGGCATGTTTCATCCGTTTGTCGAAGATGAGGAAGTTGCGCTGTACGGTGTCGAAGCGGCGGGAAGCGGAGTATCGACAGGACTTCATGCGGCTGCGATTGCGGATGGGAAGGAAGGTGTTTTGCATGGAGCGTATATGTATGTGCTCCAAGATGAGGATGGTTTTATCCAGGAGGCGCATTCAATTTCCGCAGGGCTCGATTACCCGGCAGTTGGACCGGAGCATTGTTACCTTCATGACATTGGCCGGGTGAACTATACGGCTGTGACAGATGCGGGAGCATTGGAAGGACTGCAAGTTTTGTCGAGAACGGAAGGGATTATCCCAGCTCTCGAAAGTGCACATGCCGTCAAGCTTGCAGTGGAGCTTGCGAAAGAAATGGAAAAAGACCAAATTGTTGTCGTCTGCTTGTCAGGCCGAGGGGATAAAGATATGCAAACGGTCCAAGATATGCTTGGGGGTAGGGTGGAATGAAGACGTTAGAGAAGAGAATTCGTGAATGTAATGCGGAAGGTAAAAAGGCGTTTGTCCCTTATATGATGGCGGGTGACGGAGGTTTAGCGACATTGAAGGAGAAGCTCCTCTTTTTACAGGAAGCGGGCGTGACGGCAATTGAAATCGGCATTCCGTTTTCCGACCCGGTGGCGGATGGGGAGGCAATCCAACGGGCGGGAGAACGGGCACTTGCGGAAGGCGTGACGCTTCGGACCGTGCTAACGGAGCTTGAAAGATGCAAAGAGGAAGTCATAGTTCCTTTAGTTGTCATGACGTATTTGAATCCGGTATTGGCGTTCGGCATGCCGCAATTTGTCGAGACGTGCAAAAAGGTGGGGATAAGCGGTTTAATTATCCCGGATTTGCCGCTTGAGGAAAGTGCTCCACTTCGTAATGAATTGAAAGGAACGGATATCGCATGGATTCCACTCGTATCATTAACAAGCCCGGATGAACGTATTAAAAGAATAGCGGAAAGTGCAGAAGGGTTTTTATATGCGGTTACTGTTAATGGGATCACCGGAAAACGTAGTGATTTTGCCGAAGAACTCAATTCCCATCTCCGACACGTAAAGCGGATCAGTGCTGTGCCGGTATTAGCGGGGTTTGGCATTTCAACAGCAGCGCAAGTAAAGGAAATGGGCAATCATACGGACGGCGTCATCGTTGGGAGTGCGATTGTCGAAGCTTTTCATCGAAATGAGCTGAAAACGATTCATAAATTGGTACAAGGCGGTGTGAAAAGACACGAATTTGTTAATGAAACTTGAAACTTACGACACAACTATATGGACCGCATGAGTGTGGTGATAGCGGTCACTGTCGCTTTAGTAGCCACTTTTTGGTACTGAATCCTTCAAGTTTTGGAAAGAAACAACTAGAATTTCAAACAGGAGATGAGGCCATGTATGGATGAAAGTGGCTTTTTCTTCCTGTTTTTTTGTCGTTGAGGAAAAAATGTATGAAAAAAGTTTGACAGTAAATTTGGTCTGAAAATGCTTACATGACAATGTTTGTAACATGTTTGTCATATTGGAAATAATATAAGATTTTGATATTCTAAAAAAACAGTATTGTCAGGAATGATGTTGTGTAGTATATTGAGTTCAATAACTTTATGCTAAAGTCTGAAAATTATTTATTTGGATAAGTGCCAGTTAGTGGCGAGTAGCAAGTAAGGAGGAAGTTCTGTTGAAAAACCCGGTTTTGGAATTAAAAGATCTTCGTACGTCTTTTAGAATTAAAGGCGATTATTATGCTGCGGTAGATGGAGTTTCCTTTACTGTCCACGAAAACGAAGTCGTTGCAATCGTCGGTGAATCGGGTTGTGGTAAAAGTGCATTGGCTCTATCCGTCATGGGCTTGCATGACCTGAAAAACACAAAACTTGACGGACAAGTAAATTTTGGTGGGCAGAATCTGCTGACGTTATCACGTTCACGGTTGGATAAAGTGCGAGGAAAAGATATCGGGATGATTTTCCAAGACCCGATGACAGCATTAAATCCACTCGCGACAATCGGAAGGCAGATTGAGGAGCCGATGGACTACCATATGAAGCTATCCGCGAGTGAAAAGAAAAAACGTGCATTGGAACTCCTTCGACGGGTAGGTATTAAAAACGAACAACGCGTCTATGAGCAATATCCGCATGAATTGTCGGGTGGGATGAGACAACGTGTCGTCATCGCGATTGCACTTGCATGCGATCCAGTCCTTCTTCTGGCGGATGAGCCTACGACAGCTTTGGACGTTACGATTCAAGCACAAATTTTGGATTTAATGAAAGAACTGCAAAACCAGATGAAAACGGGCATCATACTGATCACACATGACCTTGGTGTCGTCGCTGAGATGGCAGATCGCGTCGTCGTCATGTATGCAGGTGAAGTGGTTGAAATAGCGGAAGTTAAAGATCTATTTGAAAACCCTTTACATCCATATACCCGTTCTTTATTGAATTCAATCCCTTCTAATATTGAAGCGAAAGAAAAATTGCATGTCATTGATGGAATCGTTCCATCCATTCAGAACCTTGACCGCAAAGGGTGCCGTTTCGCACCGCGGATCTCATGGATTCCTGAAGAGGACCATGAGGAGATACCGGAAATGCATGAAGCGGCACCGAACCATTTTGTTCGATGCTCATGCTATAAAACGTTCTACTTTCCGGAGGACAGAGTAGGAGAGAGAGAATATGTCGCTACTGAAAGTAAATGATTTAAAAGTACACTACCCAATTAGGGGCGGTTTTTTCCGTAGAGTCGTAGACCACGTCAGAGCTGTTGATGGCATTAGTTTTGAGTTGCAACCGGGTGAGACTTACGGACTAGTAGGCGAGTCGGGATGTGGCAAGACAACTTCCGGTCGTGCAATTATCGGTCTAAACAAGGTGACGAGCGGTGAAATGCTGTTCGAAGGAAAAGATCTCACCAAGTTAAGCAGGGCCGAAAGACGTAATGCTACGAGAGATATACAAATGATTTTCCAGGATCCTTATTCCTCATTAAATGGCAGAAAAAACGTCCTAAACATTATTGCTGAACCACTTCGTAACTTTGAAAGACTATCGCCAAAAGAAGAGTTGCTAAGAGTACAAGAGTTAGTTGCTCGGGTCGGCTTAAGTCCCGAATCAATTTATAAATATCCTCACCAGTTTTCTGGAGGTCAACGCCAAAGGATCGGAATTGCCCGCGCGCTCACATTGAATCCGAAGCTAATCATTGCGGATGAGCCGGTTTCTGCGTTGGACGTCTCGGTTCAGGCGCAAGTGTTGAACTTCATGCAGGAAATTCAAGAAGAGTTTAACTTGACGTATTTATTCATCTCGCATGACTTAGGTATCATTCAGCATATGTGTGATCGGATTGGCATCATGTACCGTGGACGTTTTGTAGAGGAAGGGACTGCGTCCGAAATATACAACAATCCACAGCACGTCTATACAAAACGGTTGATTGCCGCAATTCCGGAGATGAATCCTGAAAAGCGTTTCGAGAAAATGCATTTGCGTCAGGCAATTAATCAGGAATACCAAACAGAATATAATAACTACTTCGATAAAGATGGACGGATGTTCGATTTGAAAAAGATTTCGGAAACGCATTCCGTTGCGATGCAATGAAGGGGGATGATGTAAATGTTGAAATTCATTTTACGTAGAACATTGCTCATGATTCCACAGCTCATCCTCCTCAGCCTCATCATCTTCATGCTTGCGAAAGCGATGCCAGGTGATGCGGTGACGGGGGCGTTTATGGGAAATCCTGATGCAACACCTGAACAAATAGAGAAAATCCGGGACAAATACGGATTGAATGATCCGTGGTATCAGCAATACGGACGTTGGGTTGGTAAAGCTGTGCAAGGCGACTTTGGAATGTCTTATATGCATCAGCAGCCAGTTACGAATTTATTAGCCGGACGGGTTGAAAACACAGTGCTTTTAGGATTATTTACGATGATCGTCATCTACTTGATCTCCATCCCGCTTGGTATTATCGCTGGACGTTGGACGGACACATGGGCTGACAAACTCATCGTCACATACAACTATTTCGCTTTTGCGACACCTACATTCGTATTTGCCTTATTGCTGTTGTTCGTCTTCGCCTTCGTACTGGGCTGGTTCCCGACCGGTAATAGTGTTGACATTCGAATCGAAGTAGGGACATGGGACTATTTTGTGAGCAAGGCGAAGCATCTATTCCTGCCTGTTATGTCGGGAGCTCTCATCGGAACAGTTGGTACAATTCAATATTTACGAAACGATATTATCGACCAGAAGATCAAAGATTACGTAAAAACGGCTCGTGCCAAAGGTGTGCCGGAAAGGAAAGTATATACTCGTCATATTTTGCGCAACTCACTATTGCCAATTGCAGCTTTCCTTGGATACGAAATCACCTTACTTATTAGCGGTTCGGTTTTCATAGAAACGATTTATAGTTATCCTGGCCTCGGCTACCTTTTCATTCAATCCATGAGTTTACGTGATTTCACCGTCGTAACGGCACTCGTTATGATTACCGGTGCTGCCGTTATTGTCGGAACATTGCTTTCAGATATTATTCTGAGCATTGTCGATCCACGTATTCGAATTGAATGATGAAAAGAAGGAAGAGGAGGGGAAATGAATGACGAATCCCGTTTTAGATGAAAAGAAGCTTATTGCACAAGAAAAATTAAATAATCCGTCGCTAATGCGTACGATTTGGCGTGAAATTAGAAATGACAAAATGGCATTAGGTTCATTAATTTTGTTTACAATCATCGTATTAGCGGCTTACCTTTCACCATTATTCATTGACCAAGTAGCATTGACTCGAGTGAACTTCAAAAACATCTGGAAGCCGCCTTCCTTTGACAATTGGCTCGGAACCGATGACGGAGGACGGGATGTGTTCGGCCGTTTGATGATTGGAACACGAAACTCGCTGACAATCGCAATTGCAGTCACAATCATTGCCGGTATTTTTGGCTTGACATATGGGCTTATATCGGGTTATTTCGGTGGCGTTGTAGACAATGTTATGATGCGTATTCTAGAATTTCTCATGGTATTGCCATCGTTGATGTTCATCATCGTATTTGTAACTATCGCACCAAGCTATAATGTATTCACATTCATCTTGATTATGAGTATTTTTGCCTGGTTCGGCAAGGCGAGGCTCATTCGGTCTAGGGCAATTTCTGAAAGGGAGCTTGATTATATCAATGCTTCCAAGACGTTAGGAACACCAAGTTGGAAGATCATGTTTTTTGAAATGTTCCCTAATATAAGTTCCCTCGTCATCGTTAATATGACACTTACGCTTGCAGGAAATATCGGATTGGAGACAGGGCTTACTTTCTTAGGTTTCGGTTTGCCTGCTGGAACTCCTTCACTTGGAACATTGGTTTCGTTCGCAAGGAACCCTGATATTGTCAAGAATAAGTGGTGGGTATGGTTACCTGCAGCATTACTAATTTTAGTAATGATGCTGTGTATAAATTACATCGGGCAAGCGGTCAAACGCGCGTCTGATGCAAGGCAAAGATTAGCCTAAAAAATAAGGGGAGGTAATACAATTGGCAAAGAAGCAGTTTATGCTACTTGCGAGTCTGTTGCTTGTTCTCAGCGTGTTTTTAGCTGCATGTTCAGGCAAAAAAGAAGAGTCCAGCACTGAGAAACCTGCGGACACAAACAAAGAAACAGAAGTAACAACAGAAGAAGAGGAAGAAGAGGTTGAAGATCCAAGTGCCGGCCTTGATTTCCCGTTTGAAGTTTCAAACAAAGCTCAGCCGATGGAAGACGGAGAAATGACAATCGCAATGGTTACAGACACTCCGTTTGAAGGAACACTAGCACCTGTATTCTATTCAGGTACGTTCGACTGGGAAGTAATCAGCAAGTTCCATGAAAACCTATTTGCTGTTGATGGTGACTACTTGATCACTCAAGACGGTGCTGCGAATTGGGAAATTTCTGAAGATAACAAAACAATTACAATTACAATTAAAGATGGTGTTTACTGGCATGATGGCGAGCCTGTCAAAGCAAGTGACCTACTTTACTCGTACCAACTTCTTGGTCACCCTGACTACACAGGAACGCGTTACACATTCATGATTTCAAACGTTGAAGGTATGCCTGCATACCACAACGGCGAAACGACAGAAATCTCAGGTATTACAGTTTCAGAAGATGATAAAACAATCTCTATTACTTACACAGAGGCAACTCCAGCACTAATGTCTGGTATTTGGGGCCATGCAACACCAAGACACCACGTCGGTGATATTATGACTGGTGAAGTTACTATGGAAGAGCTTGTTGCTTCCGATAAGATCCGTGTAAACCCAATTGGTTTCGGACCTTATAAAGTTGCAAGAATCGTTCCAGGTGAATCTGTCCTTTATGAGCGCTATGATGAGTACTGGAGAGGTAAACCTGCTCTTAAGTCATTGGTTCAAAAAACTGTAAGCTCCGCTTCTATTCTTGAAGTAATGAAGAAAGGCGAAGTGGATCTTGCTAAAATCCCTGTAGATCAATACGAAAATGCAAAAGAGCTTGACAATATCGAGCTTCTAGCTGACATTGACACTGCTTACACGTATATCGGATTCAAACTTGGTAAGTGGGATGCAGATAAGAAAACAAACGTAACTGATCCAAATGCAAAAATGGCTAACAAACTTGTTCGTCAAGCTATGTGGTACGCAATGGATAACGAAACAATCGGTAAAGAGCTTTACCACGGTCTTCGTTTCCCTGCGACTACGCTAATTATTCCTGTGTTTGCTAGCTTCCATGATGCAAGCATTGAAACGCCATCTTACGATCCAGAAAAGGCGAAAGCACTTCTTGACGAAGCTGGATACGTCGATGTTGACGGCGATGGTTTCCGTGAAAATGACAAAGGTGAGCCTTTCGTTCTTAACTTCGCTTCTATGTCTGGTGGAGAAACTGCTGAGCCGATTGCACAGTTCTACATTCAAAACTGGGCTGACGTAGGTATTAAAGTACAACTTCTAGATGGACGTCTACATGAGTTCAACTCGTTCTACGATCGAGTAGAAGCTGATGATCCAGATATCGACATCTACCAAGGTGCATGGGGTACGGGTACTAACCCAGATCCATCTGGTCTATACGGAAGAGATGCTGCGTTCAACTATACTCGTTACACAAGCGAGAAAAACGACGAGCTTCTTGCAGCGGGTACATCTGAAAAGTCATTTGATGCTGACTACCGTAAAGATATTTACAGACAATGGCAAGAGTTGATGGTCGACGAAGTTCCGGTTGCACCAACTGTATACCGTTACTACCTAATGGGCGTTAACAAACGTGTTGTTAACTACTCCATCGATCCAGCAACTGACCTATATCTGTATCAAATGGGTGTAAGTGAATAATAATTGATTACTGATACCCTTCAGTAATTGCCAAACCGCCATCCGGGAAACTGGATGGCGGTTTTATTTTCCAAAACTGTATTGAAATATTCGTAAAAATTTGATAGGATTGAATCTACTGATTGACAGACTAGAGTATTAGTTCAGAGAGATAAAGGGATGGGGGTTATGGAATGAAGATTTATGTATCGGTTGATATGGAAGGAATTACAGGACTTCCCGACTATACGTTTGTCGATTCGGCCAGACATAATTATGAGCGTGCTCGGCGTATTATGACTGAGGAAGCAAATGCAATTATTCGTGCGGCTATTGGACAAGGAGCTGAACAGGTTCTTGTGAACGACAGCCATTCCAAAATGAACAATCTCCTTGTAGAGGAGTTGCATCCGGCCGCGGATTTAATAACGGGGGACTTGAAAGCGTTTTCGATGGTGCAAGCACTTGATGAATCGTTTGACGGTGCTATATTCGCTGGATACCACGCGAGGGCTGGGCAACCGGGCGTCATGAGCCATTCGATGACATTTGGCGTCAGGAATATGCATATTAATGAAGTAGCGCTTGGTGAGCTCGGATTGAATGCGTATGTGGCAGGTTATTACGGCGTGCCTGTCATTATGGTTGCTGGGGACGACCGTGCATGCGAGGAAGCTCAAAGTTTGATACCTGGAGTTGTGACCGCTGCTGTTAAACAGTCTATCTCTCGTTCTGCAGTGAAGACACTCCATCCGACGAAGGCACATGCATTAATTGAAGAGAAGACGGCTGAGGCAATTGCAAAGCGATCGACCATTAAACCGCTCGTACCTCCGTCAAATCCGGTATTGCGCATCGAGTTCACGAATTATGGTCAAGCGGAATGGGCCGCACTTATGCCTGGGTGTGAAATCGAGCCAGGAACGACAATCGTGAAATTTGAAGCGAAGGATATTCTGGAGGCGTATCGGGCGATGCTCGTCATGGTCGAGTTGGCAATGCAAACAAAGTTCTGCTAAGGGGGGATGACGCGTGGCAATTTACATAGTGAAACGATTCTTCATGATGATTGCGACAATCCTTATCATCGCAACTCTGACATTTTTCTTAATGCATTCGATACCGGGTTCGCCATTCGATGAAGAGCGGACATCAAATCCAACGATCCAGGCGAACTTGGAGAAATTTTATAAGCTAGACGAGCCGACGCATAAGCAATATTTCCATTATTTAAAGTCGATTGCGACATTTGACTTCGGACCATCCATAAAAAAGCCGAACGAGACGGTTAATAAACTTCTTGCAAGAGGTTTTCCCATTTCATTTGAATTAGGAATGGTCACGATCCTCGTCGCCGTCATATCAGGGATTTCATTAGGAACATTTGCCGCCTTGCGACATAACGGAATCATCGATTATGCGGCAATGGCATTTGCTGTCGTTGGCATATCCGTTCCTAACTTCGTATTGGCGACCGTATTAATACAACAATTTGCAGTTAACTGGAACCTACTTCCCCCGGCTACATGGAGTAGTCCACTCCATATGATCTTGCCGACATTTGCACTTGCTACAGGTCCTACAGCGATTATTGCACGTCTTACGAGATCAAGTATGTTGGAAGTGCTAACGCAGGATTATATGAAAATGGCGAGGGCGAAAGGATTATCGCCGATGCGTATTGTACTTCGACATGCGCTACGCAATGCACTCATGCCAGTTGTGACAATTATGGGGACGATGCTTGCAGGGATTTTAACAGGAACATTTGTCATTGAGAGGATTTTTGCAATACCGGGGATGGGGAGATATTTCGTCGAAAGCATCAATAATCGGGATTATCCGGTCATCATGGGTACGACCGTATTTTATAGCGCATTCCTCGTCTTCATGTTGTTTTTAGTAGATATCGTTTATGGATTCCTCGATCCGCGCATTAAACTTCACCGAAAGGAAGGTGATGTGTGATGGTAAGTCATCAGCAAAATGTGCAAGTTCCGGATGAATGGTTCAAGCCGAAAGAAAAGGATGTGGAACAAGCGGAATCCGTCGTCCGTCCGTCGCTATCTTATTGGAAAGATGCATGGCGTAGATTGCGGAAGAACAAAATGGCGATGGGTGGATTGGTGTTTTTAATTATCCTAACGTTGTTTGCAATTTTTGCTCCGATTCTATCGCCGCATAATATTGAAACGACTCAATTCGCAAACCAAAATTTGCCTCCATCATCAAAACATTGGTTTGGCACTGATGATAAGGGGTGGGACGTTTTCACAAGAACTTGGTACGGTGCCCGTGTTTCACTATTCGTCGGTGTTGCCGCTGCGTTAATTGACTTTTTCATTGGCATCATCTATGGCGGAATTTGCGGTTATAAAGGTGGCAAGACAGATACAGTCATGATGAGGATTATTGAAATTCTTTACGGGCTTCCGCATTTGCTCGTCGTCATTCTGTTGTTGGTCATCATGGGACCGAGCTTAACGACAATTATCGTCGCACTGACGATTACCGGATGGGTCGGAATGGCCCGGATTGTTAGGGGACAAGTTCTTCAAATTAAAAACTATGAATTTGTTACTGCCTCAAGATCATTCGGAGCGAAAACACCAAGAATCATACGAAAAAACTTACTTCCAAATACGATGGGTCCGATTATCGTGCAAATGACATTGACTGTACCGAGTGCAATTTTTGCGGAAGCATTTCTAAGCTTCCTTGGACTCGGAATTCAAGCACCCGTTGCAAGTTGGGGGGTCATGGCGAATGACGCATTGCCTGTTATTCTGTCAGGGCATTGGTGGAGATTATTTTTCCCGGCGTTCTTCATTTCAATGACAATGTTTGCATTTAACGTCCTTGGAGACGGCATGCAAGATGCACTCGATCCGAAACTGAGGGGGTGAATGGATTGGAACATAGAGAATTTGCATCGGTCGATGAAAATAAAGGTGGAACAGCAGTTGCACCTAAGCCGGAACGTTTGCGCAAGCGCTCTAAAGTATTTTCGGATGTCATCCTTTCCGTCCGTGACTTGCATGTATCATTTAAGACATTCGGAGGGGAAGTACAGGCGCTCCGCGGCGTTTCGTTCGATCTGTTTAAAGGGGAGACGCTCGCGGTTGTTGGGGAGTCAGGCTGTGGGAAGAGCGTCACTGCGAATACGATTATGGGGTTAATTCCTAAACCTGCAGGGCGCATTAAAAACGGCCGTGTCCTTTTTAAAGGGAAGGATTTGACGAAGCTTAATAAAGCCGAAATGAGAAAGGTCCAAGGGGTTGATATTTCGATGATCTTCCAAGATCCGATGACCGCCTTGAATCCAACACTTAAAATCGGTGAACAGCTAACGGAAGGCTTACGAACTCACCAAAAAGTGAGTAAAGCCGAAGCGTATGAAAAAGCTATTAAACTATTGGAAGTTGTCGGCATACCAAATCCGGAAGAAAGAATGAAGCAATATCCCCATCAATTCTCCGGGGGAATGCGGCAACGAATTGTCATTGCGATTGCATTAATATGTGAACCTGAATTGCTCATCGCGGACGAGCCTACGACTGCACTAGACGTTACAATCCAAGCACAAATACTTGAGCTCTTCGAAGAGATTCAAGAGAGGACAGGGGTTTCGATCATTCTCATAACGCACGATTTGGGGGTTGTTGCGAAAATTGCAGATCGAATTGCCGTCATGTATGCAGGGAAAGTGATTGAAATCGGACAGAAGCGCGAAGTGTTCTACACACCGCAGCATCCTTATACGAAAGGGCTGCTCGCTTCGGTTCCGCGACTCGATCTGAAGGAAGAGGAGCTTCAACCAATCGAAGGAACACCTCCAGATCTATTCGCTCCGCCAGTTGGCTGTCCATTTACGGCAAGATGCCCGTTCGCAATGGAAGTGTGTGACCGCATCCATCCGGCAACGACTAATTTGTCCAATACACATGCCGTCGATTGTTGGTTACAAGATGAACGGGCAAAGAAGGTGTTCGGCCATGATTAAGGTTGTTCGCACGAAAGTGCTTAGTAATTCATATATAAAACAAAGGGGGCTTTTGTAATGAAGAAGTGGTTAACATTTTTGATGGTAGCAATGCTTGCACTTGTACTCGCGGCATGTACCGCAAACAAGGATGCAGGCAAAGAACCAGAAAAACCCGCGGACACAACGTCGAAGACTGAAGGAAAAGATGAAGGGAAAACGGAGGAGCCTGCAGCGAGTGAAAAGGTTCTCTTGCTAAACAACGGGGACGAGCCGACATCATTCGATCCGTCCATCGGATTCAACGCAGTATCTTGGAGCGCGCTTAACAATATTATGGAAGGTTTGACACGCCTTGATGAGAACCATAGAGCGGTCGAGGCAACTGCCGAAAAAATCGATATTTCCGCAGATGGATTAACGTACACATTCACAATCCGCGATAGCGCAAAATGGTCGAACGGCGATCCAGTCGTAGCGGGCGATTTCGTTTGGGCGTGGAAGCATATGTTGAACCCAGAAACCGCATCTCCTGCTGCATTCCTTGCTTACTTCATCGAAGGAGCGGAAGCGTACAATAACGGAGAAGGTTCAGCTGACGACATCGCTATCGAAGCAAAGGATGAAAGAACGTTCGTCGTCAAATTGACATCGCCGAACGAAGCATTCTTGAACATTATTACAAACCCAAGCTTCTTCCCAATTAACGAAAAAGTAGCGTCTGCTAATCCGACTTGGCATACGGAAGCTGCAACGTTCGTAGGGAACGGTCCATTCAAATTGACTAAATGGGATCACGATGTAAGCTTTGAATTTGAAAAGAACGAACATTATTGGGATGCTGCTGCAGTAAAGTTGGATAAAGTTCACTGGGCAATGGTAAACGACTCGACAACGTCCTACCAAATGTATCAAGCAAATGAATTGGACGTGACAGGCGTACCTTCTGAACTTGCTGATCAATTGAAAGATAGCCCAGAGCTGCGCGTAAGTGATCTAGCGGGCTTGTACTTCTATCGCTTCAACACTTCGATGGAACCATTTACGAACAAAAAGATCCGTCAAGCATTCGCGTTTGCGGTCGATCAAGAGGAAATCGTCAATTTTGTAACGAAAAATGGTGAGAAAGCAGCTCATGGTTTCGTCACATACGGCTTTATCGGACCAGACGGCAAGGAATTCCGTGAATCCGTTGGCGACCTTGTCTCCTTCAATCCAGAAAAAGCGAAACAGCTATTGGAAGAAGGAATGAAAGAGGAAGGCTATACGGAACTTCCGAAAGTGACGATCACTTATTCAACGAGTGAATCGCACCAGAACATTGCAATTGCATTACAATCGAAATTTAAGGAAGTACTTGGTGTTGACGCAGAACTGCAAAACATTGAAGGTGCAGTATTCCTTTCTGAGCAAAAAGAGTTTAAATACCAAATGTCCCGTTCCTCTTTCTTGCATGACTATGCAGACCCTGTGAACGCACTTGAAAGCTTCATCACCGGCTCTTCCATGAACCGTACAACATGGTCGAACGCGGAATACGATAAGCTAATCGCGGACATTAAAAATGAAACAGACGAAAATAAGCGTTGGGAAATGCTGAAAGATGCTGATAGGCTTCTAATGGATGAAATGCCTGTCTTCCCACTTTACTTCTACAACTCGACATCACTTGAAAAACCGGGTGTAACCGGTATTCTGCGCCACCCTGTCGGCTACCTCGACTTGAAATACGCAGATAAGAACTGATGCACAAGTCGCGGTGTCCGTCATGGCGCCGCGACTTTCTGGTTATGCGTGATTCGAGGCATTTATGCGTGAGAATTATGATTTATGCGTGTTTCGGGGCATTTATGCGTGAGAATTATGATTTATGCGTGTTTCGGGGCATTTATGCGTGAGAATTATGATTTATGCGTGTTTCGGGGCATTTATGCGTGAGAATTATGATTTATGCGCGTTTCGAAGCATTTATGCGTGAGAATCGTGATTTATGCGCATTTAAACGCAGTTATGCGTGATTAGATAGATTTATGCGTCTTTGGATGAAGTTATGAGTGATTTTTGATTGAAAGAGGTGCAGGAATGAGAATACGACCGAAAAGGCTTCAACCGGGGGATACAATTGGAATCGTCGCGCCGTCAAGCCCGCCGAATCAAGAAAGTCTTGAACGCTCGCTCGCTTTTCTCGAGCAGCTCGGACTGAAATGGAAATTTGGACGACATGTGAAAAACGTTACTGGCTATTTAGCTGGAACGGATGATGAGCGGCTGCAAGACTTGGAAGACATGTTTGCAGACCCAGCCATTAGCGGCATCATCTGCGCAGGAGGCGGTTACGGATCCGCGCGCTATACCGATTGGCTCGATTTGCAACTGATCCGGGAAAATCCGAAAGTGTTTTGGGGATTCAGCGACATTACATTCCTCCATACCGCTATCGGTTTATATTCGAATCTCGTTACTTTCCACGGTCCAATGCTCGCTTCATGTGTTGGGAAGGATACGTTCCATGAACTATCCGCGAAAATGTTCCAACAGCTATTTGAACCGATGGAGCTTCATTATACAGAAGAAATTTCACCGTTGAAGACGTTTGGCAAAGGCAGTGCACAAGGCGAGCTCGTCGGTGGCAACCTATCGTTACTTGCGAATACAATCGGAACGAAATTTGAGATCGATACGAAAGGCAAGTTGCTCCTCATCGAAGATATTGGCGAAGAACCATATCGAGTCGATGGGATGTTAAACCAATTGCGTATGGCAGGGAAATTTGCGGATGCGGCTGGCATCGTCATCGGAGATTTCTCGGATGCAGAGCCAAAAAAACAACAGAGGACGTTGTCGCTGAATGATGTGTTTCAGCATTATTTAGGAGACTTGAGAAAGCCGGTCGTGGAGGGCTTCAAGATAGGCCACTGTGAGCCGCATTTCGCGATTCCCCTCGGGGTCGAAGCGAAGCTGGACGCAGACCGGAAAACATTAACGATATTACCGGGGGTGGAGTAAATGCGCATCCGTTCAATCGAAACAATTCCTGTCGCAGTGCCGTTAACAAAATCGTTTAAAACGGCGCTACGAACAGTGACGACGGCATATGCCATGTACGTCAAAATTACGACTGAAGACGGGCGGGTTGGCTGGGGGGAGGCACCTCCGACCCACGTCATTACAGGCGACTCCCTCGGAAGTATTACATACGCGGTTAACGAGGTGATTGCGCCACTTTTACTAGGGCTTGATGTTCGGAATCGCGAGGAAGTTTTCCGCATGCTACAACGGTCAATCGTCCGCAATACAAGTGCGAAGGCTGCTGTTGACATGGCAATCCACGATTTACTCGGTCAGTTGGCGGGGCTACCGCTCTATCAACTGCTCGGTGGATTCCGCAAGACAATCGAAACCGACTTCACGGTAAGTGTTAATGATGCTGCAGAAATGGCGGACGATGCCGAACGATATATTACTGACGGCTTCAATGTGTTGAAAGTAAAAGTCGGCATTGGGGATATCGGTGATGATATCGAGCGTATCCGAGCAATTCGGGAAAGGGTTGGGTCGGGTCCGAAAATACGGCTCGATGCGAACCAAGGTTGGAAGCCGAAAGAGGCAGTCTTTGCGATAGGCAAAATGGAAGATGCCGGGCTCGATATAGAATTAATTGAACAGCCAGTAGCTGCAGATGATATCGACGGGCTTCAATATGTGACGAATCATACGATTACGCCAATTATGGCGGATGAAAGTGTGTTTTCCGCGAAAGATGCACTCCGTGTTTTAGAGCGGCGAGCTTGTGATTTGATTAATATTAAGCTTATGAAATCGGGCGGCATTCACGAAGCATTGAAAATTAATGCGTTGGCAGAAATATACGGTGTTGAATGTATGGTCGGCAGCATGATTGAGACGAAGCTTGGCATTACGGCAGCTGCGCATTTGGCAGCAAGCCAGCCGAACATTACGAGATTCGATTTCGATGCACCGCTTATGCTCGCTCACGATATTGTCGCAGGAGGAATTGTCTATGAAGGAAGGGTCATCCGGTTGCCGGAAGGGACAGGGCTCGGATTGCATCAGGAAGGAATGGAACGAATCGAGAAGGGGGCTGCACAATGACGGAGTTGACAGTAAATATGTATACGTGCGCAGTACCGGTTGCGACAGTTTGGACTTCGCCTGAATCTGCGCGGGAGGTAGACGCGGACGGTGTTTCGAATCCGCTTCATCTGAATAAATGGCTCGAGAAGCTCGTTTATGAGGAGCGGCTAGACCTTTGTGATAGCAACCGGGTGCAGACACAGCTTTTATTCGGTGAGCCGGTTATCGTCGACGAAATTGAAGGTGATTGGGCGAAGGTCATTGCGGTATGGCAACCGTCACGGAAAGATGATCGGGGATACCCAGGGTGGGTGCCATTACGCCAATTGAAAAAGGCTTCTCCATTAGCGGAAGCTGGTGGGTTCATCAGAGTAGCGGTACCAAAAGCGCAATTGTGGAATTTGGACATGACGCCGCTCGTAATTGTTCCATTTAATACAATCTTACCGTTAACCGATGAAAGCGACGACTACTTACATGTGGAAACGCCAGACGGAGAAGCGGTAGTACTGAAAACGGATGTCGCCCGGGCACCATCCATCCATCAATTCAAAAAACGGAAAGCGGCTGACGCTGTCGACGAAGGCCTCGCCTATTTGGATGTTCCGTATTTCTGGGGCGGCATGTCTTCATATGGCTTTGATTGCTCGGGCTTTACGTACAATATGCTGAAAGCTTGCGGTTATTTTATTCCGCGGGATGCAAGTGACCAAGCGAAGAGCGGAGAGGAAGTGGCGATGGACGAGCCGAATAGTTGGGAAAAGGGCGATTTGCTATTCTTTGCGAATGATGAAGGGAAAGGCAACGTCCGTCACGTCGGTTTTTATTATGGAAACGGGTTGCTATTGCATTCTCCATCGACGGGGCAATCGATTGAGCTTCTCAAACTTGCAGGTTCGAAACTGGAGAGGGACTTGTGTGCTGTGAGACGGTTCGGCATCGGGGAAGGAGGCAATTAAATGGCCGGAGATGTGATTTTATCTGTAAAGGATTTAAAGCGCTATTTTGACGTCGGAAAAGGATTGACGTTGAAGGCGGTCGATGGCATTAGCTTCGACATTTATAGAGGGGAGACGTTCGGGCTTGTCGGTGAATCGGGGTGCGGCAAATCGACCGCCGGACGGACGATTTTAGGTTTGTACAAAACAACGGACGGCGAGGTGTTGTATGAAGGGCGGAGCGTCCATACGATGACCGATGGAGAACGGCAACGTTTTCTGAAGAAAATGCAGATGATTTTCCAAGATCCGTACGCTTCGTTAAATCCCCGTTCGACTGTTTACGAAATTATTGCTGAGCCGATGCAGATCCATGGCATGTATAAGACACAGGCGGAGATGCGGGAGCGTGTTAATGAATTGCTCGAAGACGTTGGGTTAAACCGTGATCACGCGAATCGTTATCCTCATGAGTTTTCCGGCGGTCAACGGCAGCGAATTGGTATTGCTAGATCACTCGCGCTCGATCCAGAATTCATCATCGCGGATGAACCGATATCCGCACTCGATGTTTCTGTCCAGGCGCAAGTCGTCAAACTACTACAACGTCTGCAACGGGAGAAAGGTTTGACGTATTTATTCATCGCACATGATTTGTCGATGGTTAAATACATTTCCGATCGGATCGGTGTTATGTATTTAGGGCATATGGTCGAGCTTACGACGAGCGCGCAGTTGTATGATAAACCGTTACATCCTTATACGGAAGCATTGCTGTCGGCAATTCCGATTCCGGATCCGGATATTGAAGAATCTCGTGAACGAATTCTTCTGCAAGGGGAGCTCCCGAGCCCGATTAATCCGCCGTCCGGTTGCGTATTCCGTACGCGCTGTCCGTATGCGATGCCGGTGTGCGGAGAGCTGAAGCCGAAATGGCTTGAAAAAGAAGAAGGGCATTTTGTCGCCTGCCACTTGCATGATGAGGAAGTCATGCGGCGGTCGGATGCGGTGAAGATGCCAGTAGGGTCGTCCTGATACTATCAGGGCGATTTTTTTATTGGTTCAAGGGCCTGTTCTGTATGTTCTTACAAGATACAAGAAATTAACAAAATTGAACGGGGTGGATTGAATAGGATAGATATGCAAAGTACATACTGTCTATCGTCATCTAAAATGTCCAAAAATAGATTGGGGGTGTTTTGATTGAAGTTATCACCAGTTGAACAGGAAAAGTTGATGTTGTATATGGCAGGTGAGGTCGCTATTAAGCGTAAGGAACGGGGCATAAAGCTAAATTACCCTGAAGCTGTTGCTCTAATCTGTCATTACATTATGGATGGCGCCCGTGAAGGGAAGTCAGTCAGTCAGCTAATGAGTGAAGGTAGAGAAGTGCTCAGGGCGGACGATGTCATGGAAGGTGTCGACGGTATGGTGAAGGACGTGCAAATTGAGTGCACGTTTCCAGATGGAACAAAACTGGTCACAGTGCATCACCCAATTCAATAATAGAGGGGGTTTTTCGTTTGAAACCAGGAGAAATTATAACAGCTGAAGGATGGATTGAGATAAATGCGGGCCGCAAAGTGAAGACAATAAAGGTCGCAAATACAGGTGATCGTCCAATTCAAATTGGGTCTCACTTCCATTTCGTTGATGTGAATGACTTTCTAATATTCGATCGCAATGAGGCAGTCGGAATGCATTTGAATATTCCTTCCGGGACGGCGGTGCGTATTGAGCCGGGCGAGGAGAGGGAAGTGGAACTTGTCGATTTTGGCGGAAGGCGTCAAGTATTCAGGATGAAGAAAGGAGCTGACAGTTAAGTGAGACTAAAAAGGGAGACGTACGCATTAATGTTCGGCCCGACTGAGGGCGACAAGATTCGCTTAGCTGATACCGATTTATTAATCGAAATCGAAAAGGATTATACGACGTACGGAGACGAGTGTATTTTTGGAGGCGGAAAGTCCCTTCGCGTTTCGATGGGGATGAATGGTAGTTTAACCTCCGAAGAAGGTGTGCTAGATGCGGTCATTACGAACGTCGTCATTATAGATCATACGGGAATCGTGAAAGCAGATATCGGGATTAAGGACGGAAGAATCGCAGGTATTGGTAAGGCGGGGAATCCGGACACGATGGATGGTGTCGATGAGGGCATGATCGTTGGTGTTGGTACGGAAGTGTATGCGGGTGAAGGAATGATTGCGACTGCGGGTGCAATTGATACGCATATCCACTTCATAAGCCCACAACAGGTGGATGTGGCGTTGAATGCGGGAACGACGACTTTCATTGGCGGCGGTACAGGTCCTGCTGCAGGTACTTCTGCGACGACGGTGACACCAGGAAAATGGCATTTACATCGGATGCTTCAGCAAGTGGAAGACATTCCATTGAATATCGGTTTATTAGGGAAAGGTAGCGCGGCCACTTTGGAGCCAATTGTTGAGCAGGTCCGGGCAGGCGCAATCGGAATGAAAATCCATGAGGACTGGGGAGCGACTCCAACTGCATTGGAACAAAGTTTAGCGGCAGCGGATGAATATGACATCCAGATTGCATTACACTCCGATACGTTAAATGAGGCTGGATTCGTTGAGGATACGATCAAGGCAATTAATGGACGCGTAATCCATATTTTCCATACGGAAGGGGCGGGCGGAGGCCACGCACCCGACCAGTTAAAGATGGCATCATTGCCGAATATTTTGCCAGCGTCGACAAACCCAACGAAGCCATTTACAGTCAATACAATTGATGAGCATTTGGATATGCTCATGGTGTGCCACCACTTGAGCCGTGAAGTAGAGGAAGATGTTGCTTTCGCGGATTCGCGTATCCGCCCCGAGACGATTGCAGCAGAAGACATTATGCAGGATATGGGGATTTTAAGCATCATGTCATCCGACTCCCAAGCGATGGGCCGGGTCGGAGAAGTGGCCATGCGGACATGGCAGACAGCGGATAAGATGAAAAAGCAGCGCGGTTCACTTCCAGAAGATACAGGGAATGGCAATGATAATTATCGCGTCAAACGGTACATCTCAAAATATACGATTAACCCTGCGATTGCTCAAGGAGTTTCGCATGAAATTGGTTCCATTGAACCTGGCAAATTGGCGGATATTATTTTATGGCAGCCGGAATTTTTCGGTGTGAAGGCGCACATCGTCATTAAAGGTGGCGTAACTGTTTTTGCGACGACGGGTGATCCGAATGCTACAATTCCGACGCCACAGCCGACAATGGGCCGCCCGATGTTCGGTTACCATGGACAAGGTCCACAAAACACTTCAATGACTTTCCTGCCTAAAATCGCGATTGAGGAAAAACTTCCGGAAAAGCTCGGGTTGAAGAAGATGATTGGAACGGTGCAAAATTGCCGTGACATCTCAAAATCGGATATGAAGCATAATAGCGCATTACCGGACATCGACGTTAATCCTGAGACATATGAAGTGAGAATTGATGGAGAACTTGCCACGTGTGAACCAGTAAACAAACTTCCTATGACACAAAGATATTTCTTATTTTAAAGCGGATGTCTGCCTAGTGGCGACAAACATAAGGCGAAGCCGCATAGTGAGCGGCTTTGACTTATGATCCAAGCATCCGGTATCCGGAGTCTAGATGTTAGTTTACTAAAACCGTAGTCTTTGCGAAGAAGGAGAATACAAGATGTTAATTGAAAAAGTAGTTCGAAATATCGGTGAAACAGAAGAAGTAACGGGAAAGCGCATTGAATGGGTTGAACTTGAATGGGAAGAATTAAGCAAGCGGATTTTGCGGACAGAAACGACGGAAGGCACGGATATTGCATTGCGCATCGATAAGGAAGAGCCGTTGCATTACGGTGATGTACTGTACGAAGACGATGAACGTTGCATCGTCATCCGGACAAAAATGGAAAAGGTCATCGTCATCCGACCGAAAGATATGGTCGAAATGGGCAAGACCGCATTTGAGCTTGGCAATCGCCATACGCCTGCCTTAATCGAAAAAGATGAAATTGTCGTCCGCGCAGATCATACGCTAGCGCCATTATTAGATGAGGTGGGTGTAGACTATGAAACGACAGAACGACGCTTCAAACAACCTTTTAAATATCGTGGCCATTCCCACTGAAATACAGTTTTTACGTCTACTCCAAATTCACGATTCGGCGTTCCCAATAGGCACGTATACACAATCATACGGGATGGAAACGTATATTCAGGAAGACGCGATCCGGACAAAAGAAGAACTCATTGCGTATTGTACGACCTTCCTCTATCAAAATCTAGTTTATGGCGATGCGATCCTCATTCGAGAAGCATATGAGGCGGCGAAAAATGGCGATACGGATCGACTTCTGCAATTGGAAAGCCTTTGCGGGGCAATAAAACTTGCAAAGGAGTCCCGGGATGCGAGCGTTCATTTGGGCAGGCAATTTATCCGTACAGTTTCACCACTTGTTGAGGATACTTTCTTTGATAATTGGAAAGACCGGATTAGTGCGAATGAAATTAAAGGACATTATGCAATCCTGTACGGCATTTATTGCGCAGTTAATAATGTGGATGCGCATTATGCTGTTCTTTCGTATTTATTTTCATCGGTGAACGGGCTTATACAAAATGCTGTTCGTGCAGTACCTTTCGGGCAAACTACAGGTGTGCAGGCGATGCACCAATTAGCGGAAGAAGTCGTTGCAGCTGCTGGACTTGTAGCAAGTTTACAGGAGGCTGACATTAGCAACAACGCGCTAGGGATTGAGCTTGCATCGATGAAACACGAGTATTTATATTCAAGATTATTTATTTCATAACAGGAGGCGTTTCTATTTATGAAACCAGTACGTATCGGTATCGGGGGTCCTGTCGGATCGGGCAAAACATCGCTCGTCGACCAGCTGACTCGCGCAATGCATGAAGACTATAACGTTGCAGTTATTACGAATGATATTTATACACGCGAAGATGCGCAGTTCCTCATGCATCATGGCGTGTTAGAAGAAAACAGGATCGTCGGAGTGGAGACTGGCGGATGCCCACATACGGCAATCCGTGAAGATGCTTCTATGAACTTCGCTGCAATTGATGAGTTAAAGAGCCGTTACAATGATCTCGATATCGTTTTCGTAGAAAGTGGCGGCGATAACTTGTCCGCGACGTTCAGCCCTGAACTAGTAGATGGGTTCATTTTTGTAATTGACGTTGCGGAAGGACAAGATATTCCGAGGAAAGGCGGTCCTGCGTTAACGAGATCCGATCTTTTATTAGTCAATAAAACAGATCTCGCCCCGCATGTCGGTGTCGATCTTGACTTGTACAAGAGCGACGTGGAGAAGATGAGAGGTGGCCGTCCTTATATCTTTGCCGACGTTCGGACGAGGAAAAACGTAGATCAGATTGTCGATTGGATTAAACAAAATATGCTTCTAGAAGGAAAGAGGAAAGCAAGTGGTGAGTAAAGCGATTCGACTGAATCACTATGGAAAGCTGAACATGGTGTTTGAGCCGAGAAGAGGCTACACACGGATGCCGCATGTATTCCAGCAACCTCCGTTGAAAGCGAGCCGTGAGCTTTATCGAGGCAAGGATCCTACGGCGACGGTATATGTGATGGAATCGTCGGGTGGAATGGTAGCAGGCGACCGCAATGAAATTTCAATCCGCCTTTTACCGGGAAGCAAGACGCGAATCGTCCAACAATCTGCATTGAAAGTATACCAGTCGCATACGGGTGAAACATGTGTCCACACGATTGATGTGGAGCTTGCGGAAGATTCTCGTCTCGATTGGATGCCTGAAGTCATTATTCCGTTTGCAAATTCCAAATTTCAGATGGAAACGACAATTCGTATGGCGCAAGACGCTACGTTGCTTTGGGGCGAAATTATCGCGCCTGGTAGGGAGTTGCGCGGGGAAGTATTCGCTTTTTCTTCATTAAAATCAAAGATGAAGATTTATGTCGAAGGGGAGTTGCTCGCTTTCGACAGCCTTCACTTCGCTCCGCAGAATGTGCATCTAAATGGGCTTGGTTTACTGGAAGAGGCACTATATGTCGGTTCCATTTGGCTCGTTTCGGAAAAGGTGAACGAAATCGATCTGCGGACAATTCAGGAAGCGTTAAATGTCGGCAATGGATTAAAAGCTGGCGTGACGAGGCTTGCAGGAAATGCAGTACATTGCCGCTTTCTCGGTGTGAACCAATGGCAACTACAACAGGAGTTGAAACGGGTATATTCCGAGTTGGCGGTACTCGTATAAAAAATGATTGGACAATTAATTGTAAAGCATGAGAGACGTAATCGGGGACTTCCGCTCGTTACCGTTGTAAGATAGGTACTGAAAGTGAGTATCAAAAGGGAGATGGAACGATGGAACAGAGACCGATGAGTCTTTCACGCACGATCATTACGAAGCTTGTATTGCCGCCGGACACAAACCACCTACAGACGATTTTTGGTGGAAAGGTGCTGGCGTACATAGATGAAATAGCCGCCATTACGGCGATGAAACATTCGAATAGGAATGCTGCCGTCACTGCCTCCATCGATTCGGTCGACTTCCTGTCGTCCGCGAAGGTTGGGGACGTGCTCGAACTAGAAGCTGTCGTTAGCTCAACGGGACGCACGTCCATGGAAATATTTGTCACAGTGCATTCGACGGATCTGTTGACCGGCGCGAAAAAGCTGACGACGGAATCTTTCCTGACGATGGTAGCCATGGATGAAAACCACAAACCAACACCGGTTCCAGGAGTCTATCCGGAAACCGAAGCAGAAAAACGATTATTCGACACAGGCCCTGCCCGCAGAGAACATCGTAAGTTGCGCAGGGAAATTAAACATTAACGGAAAGCCGCCTTGGATAGGGCGGTTTTTTGTCACTCAAACTCCAAAAACTCAATTCGATTGCCGAACGGGTCGTTTGTGAAGAAGCGGGCGCGTCCTGCGATTGGTGGTTCTTCAGAAATTTTGTGTCCGGCTGTTTCTAATCGAGATTTCAATTGTTCAAGCGCATGTACGGTGAAGCCGGGATGCGCTTTTTTGGCGGGTATAAAATCATCCTGGATGCCAATATGGACTTCTTGCGCGCCGCATTTGAACCAGCAACCGCCACGCGCTTGCAAGTTTTCAGGCTTCGGAGTTTCCTCCATTCCGAGTAGCTTCCCGTAAAATTCGCGTGCCTGTTCTTCCGAGTGAGGAGGTGCTGCGATTTGGATATGGTCAATGCCGATAAGAAATTGCGTCATAGTCATTCGCCCCTTTTAAGTTGTTATCTTAAGTGTAGATGAGATGGATAGGAGATGCCATGACGCGAAATGAAACAATATGTATAAGGGTTGCTTATAGATAATTGACTCCGTGATAAGTCGCGTGGGGAAATTATCTTGGCAACCTTTTTTTGTCGCGATAAATGCCTTTGACATAAGAGGGACTTTCTATTCATTTAAAAAGATTCATTCAATTCTCTTTACACATCCTCATATCGTAGTGTACTATGTAACTAATACACCAATACAGAAGGGGGTAGACGGATGAAGCAATGGAATGGTTTATTGCAAAAGGAATGGATCCAGTGGAGAGGGCAGATTATCGTGATAGTCATTTTGCTCCTATCCGGGCTGTTCATCTTGCCATCATTTGCGGGCGTGCTTGCAAATGGGGACGTTTCTAGTTTTGAAATGACGATGTTCATTAGTTTCGTCGCAGCGGCGGCTTGTATATTTGTGCCCGTTATTGCATTAGCGATGATGTTTAACAAGGATATGAAGATTCCGGATTTATGGCTGCATTCGACGGCTTCAACTATGAGGCTAGTTAGCGTGAAGATGGCTATGTCGGCTGGAATGGGATTGGCGTATTTGCTCATTCCGGTAATTGTTGTGGCAGTTCGATACGCACTAACACCACAACCAGAAGCTATCTTCGGTGAATTACTTTTCTACGGAAGCCTATTGATCGGCACAGTTTTTCTAGGGTCAATTCAAGTCATGGTTTACGGGTTTTTCTTTATTATCATTGATCAGTTACTGAAACCATTGCTTAAAGGATTTTCTTTTGTCGTTACATTAGTATTATTCGTCATTTCAGTACGAGTTTACGGCGAGGTTACGAGCTCTAGTTTTTATGAGAAGTTCATACAGGTCGGCGGCTTCGATTTATTGGCTATGAAAAACCAGCAGATTGATGTCCGATACGGATACTTCACCTTTACGAATACGGTTCAATATGCCGGAGAAATCATGTTTGCTGTTTTATTTACAGGTGGTTTGTTCTTTTTGACAATCACTCTCTTTGATAAGAAGGTGAGGCTATGACGGGCTGGAATGGTTTATTGAGAAAAGAGTGGGTGCTTATGAGGCTCACGGCGGTCATCTTTGTCGTCTTTTTCATCGGGATTGCTGTATCTAGTTTTACACCTGCGGCGGTAGGCGGTATTGTGGATTCCGTTGAGCTTACAGATATGTTTTCAACGATACTTACGTTTATAGGCATGGGATTATTTCTCCATAGCCTGCAAGTGGATTTGAAACAGCCGGAACTATGGCTACATTCACCCGCTTCAATTTGGAAGCTATTATTTGTGAAAATGGCAATGGCGCTTCTTGCGGTTGTGGGATTCATATTAATCTGGAGCGGAATAGGGGTAATCGCTTATTTCATGGGCGGTTTCGCAGGGTTCGTCCCTGGTATGATCACATTACAAAAATTGCTGGTCACAGCCATTTTTATCATGACGGCGAGCTTGCTCATATGGGTAATCTATAAAGTTTTAGAAATTAGACTTGGTTGGTTCGCGGCACTGATTTCACTCATCCCTATCTTTATTATTGGGTTGATGATATGGGGATTTTTGACGGTTGTGTTGAAGACAATGGGACCCCTTGCTAGCACGTTCATATACATCGCCGTTTCAATCGTATTATTCGCTAGCGGAGCTACTCTGCTTGAAAAGAAAGTGAGGTACTGACGATGAGCATTGATTTTTCACCGAATAAGCCAATTTACCAGCAGCTCATCGACCGGATTTTAGGGGATATAATGCGGGGCACGCTTGCAGCGGGGGAGAAGTTACCGTCCGTTCGTGAGTACGCTGTGGAAGCCGGCGTGAATGCAAACACGATGCAGCGCGTATACAAGGAGTTGGAGCAAATGGAGGTCACTGAGACGAGAAGGGGACAGGGATCGTTCGTGACAGAGGATCAGGAGAGGATCGCTGGGCTTCGCAATGAAATGAAGGAGCAACTCGTCGCGACATTCCTTCAAAATGTGGCGGCTTTTGGTTTTACGACGGATGAAATTATAAAGTGTTTGCAGGAACGGGGTGGCGAGAATGATTGAATTGAAGAATATTGTGAAGAAATATGGCAGTAAAAAGGCGTTACAAGATGTAACATTGTCGATTCCGAGAGGGAAAGTGATCGGTCTTGTCGGTGAAAATGGTAGTGGGAAGTCGACGTTGTTGAAGCTTATCGCGGGCCTGTTAGTGCCGAATTCCGGGAGCGCGAGGTTTGATAATAAGCTGATTAGTCGTCAAATTGCCACGCATATTGCGTATATGTCCGACGCCGATACGTTCTATCCGTATTTCACGGTGCAACAGCTTATTGACTTTTACGACTCGCAGTTTGCAGACTTTGATGTTAACAAGGCGAAGGAAATCGTGCAGTTCTTAAACGTTTCTCCTGAATCGAAGATGAAAAGCTTGTCGAAAGGGAACCGGGGGCGTGTGAAAATTGCGGTGACACTTGCACGAGAAGCGGACTACTATTTGCTTGACGAACCGTTTTCAGGGCTTGACCCGATGGTGCGGGATGATATTGCGAAAGGGCTTATCCGCTTTACAGATCCGGAGCGCCAGACAGTTATTATGTCGACGCATGAGATTCGAGAAGTCGAACCGTTACTCGATGAAATTATCGTCATGCGGGGCGGGCAGGTAATCGCTCATGAGGCAATCGACGAAATAAGGGATTTTTATGGAGTGGACGCGACGAGCTGGATGGTGTCTTTATTTAAGGATCGGCAAGTAGAAAGGGTGTTGGAGAAATGAAACCGGTAGTGGAATTAAAGAGTTTATCCAAAACAATTAAAAATAAGAAGATCATCGACAATTTAAATTTGTCGATGTATCCGGGGCAAATTACAGGCTTCCTCGGTCCGAACGGGGCGGGTAAAACGACGACGATACGAATGATTGTTGGACTTATGAAGGAGACGGGGGGCGACATCATAATTGATGGGGTATCGCTCCGTGACAATTTTGAGGAAGGCCTTTCGAAAGTTGGAGTCATCGTCGAAAATCCGGAAATGTATAAGTTCATGTCAGGATACAAGAATTTAGTGCATTTCGCGCGCATGCATAAAGGAGTGACGAAGGAGCGAATCGATGAAGTCGTTCGTCAAGTCGGATTGCAAAACCGGATCCACGAGAAAGTAGGGACGTATTCATTAGGAATGCGCCAACGTCTCGGTTTAGCGCAAGCGCTATTGCACCGTCCAAAGTTCTTAATTTTGGATGAACCGACAAATGGACTGGATCCTGCAGGAATCCGCGAATTTCGTGAATACTTACGGAAAATTGCCGAAACAGAAGGGGTATCTGTCTTCGTTTCTAGCCATATGCTTTCCGAGATTGAGCAGATGTGCGACCGGATTGCCATTATTCAAAACGGCAAGCTCATCGATATACGAGAAATGACCGAGACGCGGGAAGCTGTCTATTATATAGAAGCAACGCCTGCGGAGAGGGCGAAGCAATTGCTTACGGACGGTGGATTTACGGTAGAAGACGTAAAAGATGGATTGCTCGTTAATGCAGAACAGCACCAAATTCCAGGCTTGGTCGAGTCGTTCATTGCCGAAGGGCTGCAACTGTATGCGGTTCAGCCGCATCGGAAGACGTTGGAAGATGAGTTCCTAGAAATGACTGGAGGTGGCCAAATTGCTGAAGCTTATACAAAATGAATGGATGAAATTGTGGCATAAAAAAGGGACGTGGGTCATGACTGGCATTCTAATAATTATTACGGCGGGCATGATGGGGTTAATGAAGTGGATTAATATGCAAGGAATGGGCGGTGAGATGACAAGGGAAATGATAGTTCAAGATCCGTCGTCGCTAGGCTCAACTGTCCTATTGCTGACCGTTATCGTTGCAGCGGGTATAGTCGCGTCCGAGTTTTCGCAAGGGACGATTAAAATGTTGCTGACGCGCCCGGTGAAACGGTGGAAGATTCTTCTGTCCAAGTTCCTTACGGTGAATTTGTTTGGCATGTTCCTCATGCTCATTGGTTATTTTGTCCACATCCTATTTGCGGTTCTTTTATTCAAATCAGGTGGAGGAGAGAGCCTGTCGAGCTGGTCGGTTTGGGGCAAGAGCTTGTATATGCTTCTTCTTTCATTCGGTAGCGTTTTTGTCACAGCAACATTCGCGTTTACGGTCGGTAGTGTGTTCCGGTCGAGTTCGCTTGCAATCGGACTGTCACTTTTCATTTATTTCACAGGCTCGACAATAAGCGCGTTACTTTCGAAATACGAAATCGCGAAATACTTGCTGTTCACACATATGGACTTGACCCAATTTGAAACAGGCATGATGTTAGTTCCTGATTTAACGATGCCTTTCTCGCTCGCTGTATTATCCGTTTATATCGTCGTTTTCCTCTTAGTCAGTTACACAACGTTTGTAAAACGTGACGTTACTGCTTAATGAACATCCTATAGAATAGGCCTAAAACAGTCCCTTCCTCCCCTGGGACTGTTTTCTCATGTTTTCATTTATTCAAAATGATATGTTTGAATTATAAGAAAACAAAGGGGTGCGAATGATGAATATCGGATCCATCCTAAAATACTATCGAATGAGAAACGATTTAACACAGGCCGAGCTATGCAAAGGCATCTGCTCTATCTCCCATTTAAGTAAAATCGAATCGAATAAAACCATTCCCCGCACCGAAACAATTAACGAGCTGTTTCAACGGATGGGTATCGATTGGGAGCGCGAGGTGGCAACGTATGACGATTGGAAAGAGAAAGTAGAGAGTTTTGTCATGCATTCAGTCTATTACGATTTGAAATCGATGGAGGAAGTATATATAGAGCTATCTACGCAAGAAGACTATTTGCAATCTACGGACTTGGTGAACAGGTATGAGCTCTATAAACTGCGCTATTATTTATTCAAACGGGACATGCCTCGCGCAACACAGCAAACCTCCATCTTGAGGCGGATGGAATCGTCATTTACAGATTACGAAAAAGGCGTATCCAAAGTCATTTACCTTATGTACGACATTTTCTCGCAAAACTTTACTGAAGCGGAAAATCGCCTACAACGAATTGAACAATACCGGGAAAGAATTCCGATGCTGTTTGAAGGGGAGCTGTTTTATCAAAAAGCTTATTTGCTTCACAACAGAGCACAGTACGGCAGATCGACATACTTCGCGGAAATGGCTGTTGATCATTTTCTGAAAGACTGCAATTATATCCGCCTTCTCCACGCCCAGCTTCTATTGGCCATTAACTATACAAATCGTGACTTCACGATGCAGGCGGACAATTTGTTCAAAACGATCCTCCGCAATGCAAAAATAATGGGGATGGACGAGTTGTACCAAGGGGCACTCTATAACTATTCCGTATTGCAAAATCGAAGAGGTCTCCATAAATCAGCATACGAAATGCTATGTGAATTAAAAGCGCTACTGGAACCCGGAACCGATTATTATCAAGCAATCTTAATTCACCTGCTTCACACAGCATCGGAAGGTAATATTGAAATGGACTCATTAATTGAGGAATTAGATGCAATAACGAAGAGGAAAGAAGACCCATATTTGATGACGCTGTTAACATACTTTCGAAAGATGAAAATATCCCAACAGGAACTTTCGGACTTTTGTGAACAAACTGCATTTCCTTTTTTCATTAAACATGGTTATATAGGAGAAGCAAGAAGTATTGCATGGAAATTGGCAAACTATCATCGCTCCATTGGAAACGATGGAAAAGCGGATACGTATAGTTTGTACTACTACGAGAAAGGAGATGATCAATGATGAAAAAGAAATTATCCATTCTACTATTGGCTGCAATCTTTGCATCGTTTGCTGGAACGGGAACCGTCATGGCGCTCGAGCCGAATGATAGTATGGATACACATGCAAAAGGACGAGACAACTTTAAGCCACCTGATATACTACCTCCCCAAACATAAATGAAAAGGTGTCCCAGGCCATTCGGCTGCGGGACACCTTTTGTAATTTGACACCATCATGACGCGATTCCACAAAAAAAGCACTTCAACAATCACTTATGATTGTTGAATGTGCTGACAAGACCAGTTATTGTGCCAATAGCGATAAAAGCGAACAAAATGAACATGATGTATAAGAACCACATGAAAACTTCACTCCTTATTATCATAAATCCTATATATCATTGTATCATCAGTTCTGGTAGGTGGCAATGGGAGTCACAAGGTTGTCGGAATTGGGATTTGTGAAAATTTTAGAGGTGTTTTAGGTGGGTGGAAAGTCCTGATTTGATCATAACTTCACTAGATTGCGTCATAACTAGTCCAAACTCGCGCATAACTCCCCAAGATTGCGTCATAACACTTGCTAACTCGCGCAAAACTTCCCTTAGAACGTCAAAAGCATTTGGCGCGAGGTTGTAAATTGGCAAATGAGGAGATCCACGTCTCGAAAATTAAATATAATTGATAATTATAAATTTGGTAATTGTCCAACACATTTCAACATGCTACTATAACCATAGGAGGTGGCACATATTGATTATTAAAAGAAAATCATTGCCGTTGAAACTGATTGGTATCGAAGCTTTATCGAGACGATTGCCAGCAAATCATCCTCTTGCTCAAAATATTGAGGAAGAGGCACGCAGAATTAGGGCTGGCGAAAATGGTGAACGGATTTTAGAAAGTGTTTTTACGAAATACAGCTTTCCGTTTGAACATTACATATTACATGATTTGCATCTCCAATCGACCGGGAGATTCCAGATAGATACCCTTTTCATTTCAAGACATAGTGCTGTCATTTTGGAAATGAAGAATATTGCTGGTCGAATCGAGTTCCCGAAAGACCAAAAACAACTGACGCGGGTGCTTGAAAATGGAAAAATCGATTCATTCGAATGTCCGTCTGTGCAACTGGAGCGGAACATGATGCTATTGAACGATTGGTTCTACGCAAATGGCTTTTCCATTCCTATTAAAGGTGCTGTCGTTTTCCCCCGACCGCAGCAAAGTTTTGAAAATATCCGAAAAGATTTAACTGTATTATTCCCCAATGAAATCCCGGTTTTTTTAAGGAAGCCTGAAGAGACCTCCCCATCTCTTGACTCACAAACCCTCAAATCAGTAGCGTCAAAACTCTCTTTCTCATCGAATGAATACAATCCTTTTCCTTTGATAAAGAATTATAATTTATCACTATCCGAATTGATTACAGGTGTGCGTTGTGAAGTTTGCGGAACACATGGCATGCATGCTATTTACAATGGATGGGGATGTAACCAATGTGGGCATTCCGACAAATATGCACATATTCAGGCAGTAGTGGAATATTGCATGTTAGTCGATTTTAAACTTACAAACAGTGAAGTTCGTAAGTTTCTTCGAATTAATAGCAGGGATAAGGTAGTCAGGATGTTAAAGAAGATGGGGTTGTCCTATTCAGGGGAGAAAAGAGGAGCGGCTTACTCTGTTAATTTAAAAGACCTTGAGATTCTTTTGGAGAAGAAAATAAAATTATACTCGGAAATGATAATGAGAAGGCCTGTAAGAAATTAGTTCTAGTAAGTAGGCCTTTCAGTTACTGCTACGGAGAGGTGTCTCGGCTGAGGAGAATATTTGTTAAAAGTGCTGACTTCTCGCGCTGAATGCCTTTTGCCCATTAAATTAATTGCTTGGGGGTAGGGTCAAAAGTCCCGAAGTGAGCATAAATTCGCTAGATTGCGTCATAACTAGTCGAAACTCGCGCATAACTCCGCAAGATTGCGTCATGACACTCGCAAACTCGCGCAAAACTTTTTTAGAATGTCAAAAGCATTTGGCGCGAGGTTGTGAGTATGAGAAAAAAGATAATTTACCGCGGTTATGATCCGTGGAAGCTAATTTCTTGTTGGCCATTAACTGGTTTACTTAATAATTGAGGGTCAAAAGTCTCGAAGTGAGCATAACTTCACCAGATTGCGTCATAACACTCGCGAACGTGGTTCAATATCATTGTTTTTCCTTCAATAAATCACGGATTTCTTTCAATAATTCTTCTTTCGCATCAATAGCTGGTGCTTTTTCCTTTGCAGGCTCTTCTTTACGTTTGAACTTCATGAGTAACCGGACGAATAGGAAAATCGAGAAGGCAATGATAAGAAAATCGATAATAGATTGCAAAAATAGGCCGTATTTAAGAGGAGTCTCCCCCATTGACACTTCAAGTTTGGAGACGTCAACCTTCCCTGTGAGTGCGACGATGATTGGCATAATGATGTTATCAACGAGCGACGATACAATTTTCCCGAATGCTGCCCCGATGACGACGGCGATTGCAAGGTCGAGGACGTTTCCTTTAAAAGCAAATTTCTTAAAGTCATTCCACATAGTTTTCACCCCCTTTCTAATGAAATAGAGTTATTAATTTCTCGCTGTTCGCATAGCATAAGAACAAATGTTTCGAATGGAGATGGGAGCTATGCGACAAGCTTTACTTAAATTATGTCAACGACAAGAATTGGCGGAAATGATTTATATGCGAGCAGATGGGGCTCTGTCGAAAAGACGCATCCGTATTCTTGTCGTCGGTATGGATTCATTCACGGCCTATTGCTATTTGCGCCATGAAAAACGCACATTCAAAATAGACCGGGTGTTGTCCGTCCAACGTGTAATTCGTCGCGAACGGCGGACGATTTAACATCGTCCAGCTTAGGCATAGTTGATACTTTACCACATGAAATCCTCTTTAGGAAACCATCGATAGACTCGTAAATCTACTTTCCCGTTTTCCATGAATTCTACACCTTCCGCCTCAAGCAACTTTCGTTGTAAGCCGCCTTCTTCCTCGTCGGAAGTTGAGATACCGCCTTGCGCATTAATGACCCGGTGCCAAGGCAAATCGTATTTGGCGCTCATTGAATGGAGGATTCTAGCGACTTGTCTTGCGCCTCGCGGATTACCTGCTGCGCCAGCCACTTGGCCATACGTCATGACGCGGCCTGCTGGGATGTCCCGAATGATTTGTATAACCCGTTCTGTAAATGGAAGCATGTCCAACCTCCTTATAATGAAACTATTCGAGTCACTCAATCGTACACAAGATAGGTAGAAAATAAAATGGGAGGGTGGTCACAATGAATAACTTGTTTACGAAACAGAGTTTCATCGGATATATCATTAAGATTGCCGGCGCTGTTGTAATTGGATGGGGAGTCATCCAAGGAATCTTCTCGTTATCGCTCATGGTGCAAATGGGCGGCCATCATATGCATGGTGATTGGGGAGGAATGCATTATGGGGGCGGGGTATCGGGTACTGCCTTATTTGCTTTCCTCGGCATTATTGCAACGCATTTCCTGTATGGTTTGTTAATCATCGGATTCGGAGAAGTAATTGATACGTTGCAGAAAATTTATTTTCGCATGGATCCTGTAGCGAAGCGGCAATGGGATGAAGAGCAGAGAGAGAAGGAAGCTGCCGTTCCTAAGGCAGAGGTGCCGTTTTGGGTGGAGCAGGAAGTGAAAGGGTATTACGAAAAAATGCAATCGACCGTTCAGTCAGTCGAAAAGACGAGTGATCCATACGTGTTCAAAATTACAGTGGATGAGCGCGTCGAATATATGGAAGTAGGGAACTTTGAGCCGCGAATTTTATCCGATGAGGATGCGTCGAAATTTATGGAATGAAAAGCGCCTCGTCATTGTTTGGCGAGGCGGCGTTTCTTCCGTTTCTGGAATTGGACGAACAGGAAAATCGTTAAGGTGAGCCAAAATGCGCTTGCAAACATACCACCAAGGATGTCACTCGGATAATGGACACCGAGATAAATGCGACTTATCGCAATCATGCTGAACATGAAAATCGCGAAAGCTACTAAGGCGATTCTTCCCGCTGTCGACCGGATACGGCGCCAAAGTAAAATTGCGAACAGTGCATAAAGGCTGAACCCCATCATGGCATGGCCGCTCGGGAAACTGTATCCGCCAATTTCAGCGAGCCGATGGAATTCAGGCCGGTCCCGTTTGAAAATGAATTTCAAGGTTTGATTCAACACGATCGTCCCTATCATCGCAAAGAAAAAGAAATAGGCTTGGCTCCTTGCGCGCAGCCCCCATAGTAAATAGGCGGTCATTGCAATAATAAGAACCATGACGACTTTCGTGGAGCCGATAAATGTGAAAGCGAGCATAATAGATGTCAGCCACGACGCTTCTAAGCCTTGGATGGCATCGATAATTGACCTGTCAAAGCCAATGATCATGCCACTGAGAATCGCAATGACAATGAACGCAAAGGCGCTTCCGAATAAAACAGATAAACTAATGGCCACGGAGAGGCGAATTCGTGATTTCTTCAACTAGATCATCCTTTCTTCTGCGACATATTGTACAGGAAAAGACGTGACGCTGCATATAGTGAAGTGGAAAAGGGATGTGGATAGGTATGGTAGTAGTTCTATTGCTTATAGTCGCCTATTTTGTCGGAAATTTGCTGATGGCAACCGTCATCGGGAAAAAGATGTATCGACAAGATATTCGATCGGCAGGAAGTGGAAACCCAGGCGCGCGGAATGCAGGAAGGGTGCTTGGCAAAACCGCATTCCTATTGGTCTTTTTAGGTGACGCGTTAAAAGGGGCCATTATTGTCTTATTTGCCAAATCGATGGGGATGGACGAATGGCTTCAACTCATGTGCATCTTTGCTGTCATGGCGGGTCATATTTTTCCGGTCATTTATAAATTCCGTGGCGGGCAAGGAGTATCGACATTCATCGGTGGGATGCTGGCTTTCAACCCACTCGTTGTCGCCTGTTTTGTTGTTGTATTCCTTGTTTTTTATCCATTCCTAAAAAACTTCAGCCTTGTCGGATTAAGTGCAATGGCACTGTCACCGCTTTTCCTATTTGCATTGACGAAGGAATGGCCACAAACGGTAGCCGCCATCCTCGTCGTTGCTTTTCTATTATTCGCCCACAGGAAAGATTTAATTAGCGTCGTAAAGGGGTAATAAGATAGTAAGTCGTATATGGGAAGGCCTATCACGAAGGGAAAGGAGATAACATCAATGAAAGAGATCCAATCCATGGAAGAATGGGAGCAAGTTCGGAATCAATCTAGGAAAGAACCCATCTTCTTCATGAAGCATAGCTCAACGTGCCCGGTAAGCGTCGCGGGGTATCGGGTGTTTGACAAGTTCGAAACAGATATTCCGAAATACTATTTAATTGTCCAAAGAAGCCGCGCGCTGTCAAATGAAGTCGAAAGTAAATTGGGCATTCGGCACGAAAGCCCGCAGCTCTTGTTAATAAAGGGCGGCGAAGCGGTATGGCATGCAAGCCATTACGGAATTAGTCAATCCAACATTACGTCAGCCGTCGAAGCAAACGGGTAAAAGGTGCAGGCATCTCTTAACGAGGTGTCTGTTTTTTTATTTGCGCGTCCAAAGTGAAGCGCCCCGCGTCCAAAGCAAGCCACTCCGCGTCCAAAGTGAAGCATTCCGCGCCCAAAGTGAAGCATTCCGCGCCCAAAGTGAAGCATTCCGCGTCCAAAGCAAGCCGCTTCGCGTCCAAAGTGAAGCATCCCGCGTCCAAAGCAAAGCATTCCGCGTCCAAAGTGAAGCATCCCGGGCCCAAAGTGAAGCGTTCCGCGTCCAAAGCAAGCGCATCCTCAACCACACATTGTGAACACATTCACAATAAATGACACTTATCATATGCAAAGTCATGACGTTCATCTATTCTGCGCAGCCTGTCCATCCTTTAGTATGAATTATAAGGAAATTTTCGGGGAGGCGTTTACAATGAGCAAGGAGAAAACGATGCAGTTGCACAAAGAAGTTGCACCTTATGCGAAGTCGGACTTGAAAAAGAGTGTCATTCAACTGATGAATACAGTTCCACCTATATTTTTACTTTGGTTTTTGGCGTACCAAAGTTTGTCGGTATCGATATGGTTAACAATCGGAATTGCCGTCATTGCAGCGGGCTTTGTCGTACGGACATTTATCATTTTCCACGACTGCACGCACGGTTCATTTTTCAAGAATAAAAAAGCGAATGACATTGTCGGTACGATTACCGGGATCCTCACATTGTTCCCGTACGAAAAGTGGAAACGTGAGCATGCAATTCACCACGCGACAAGCTCGAACCTCGATAAGCGGGGCGTCGGAGACATTTGGGTCATGACAATCGAAGAATACGTCGAAGCATCAACTTGGCAACGATTTATGTACCGCTGCTACCGAAATCCGCTCGTCATGTTCGGACTCGGACCGATATATTTAGTCCTCATTATAGGGAGGATCAACCGGAAAGATGCACGTCGAAAAGAACGAATGAACACGTACTTGACGAACGTCGTTCTCGTCGCGCTCTATTCGATCATCGTATTGCTCGTCGGCTGGCAGTCGTTCCTTATCGTGCAAGGCTCGATCATGTTTGTCGCGGCGGCGCTTGGCATCTGGCTATTCTACATTCAACATACATTCGAAGATTCCTATTTCGAAGAGGAATCCGAGTGGGATTACGTGAAAGCGGCAGTGGAAGGTAGCTCGTATTACAAATTGCCAAAAGTTCTTCAATGGGCGACCGGCAACATCGGCTTCCACCATGTCCATCATTTGGCACCGCGTGTTCCAAACTACAATTTAGAATTAGCACATGAGTCAACCCCGCCACTTCATATGGCAACGACAATTACGATTAAAACGAGCTTAGAATCGCTCCGTTACAAACTATACGATCCTAACAATAAGCAGTTTATTACGTTTAAAGAAGTGAAAAATGCGGTTAAACGGGCCACGCCAAGCATTGATTTGAATGAATTAAAAGTGAAGCAAACAAGCTTTGACAGTAAATGATAAAATGCAGCCGCCTTTCGATGAGGTGGCTGCATGTTTTTGGTATAATGGAAGGAACAGGGCGGTGAAATCGATGCAAAAATGGTACAGTATTTTCCCGAAAAATCGGTGGCTCAGTATTTATGCATGGGCCGTATTTTGCTTGTTGCCGTTCTTCTTCATCTTCCGGTCATGGTCGGCAATTGAAATTTCAGTCGGCATCGGGTTATTAGTACTATTCTTCATCTCCTATTTCTTTTCATTCAAATCGAAGAGCGGTCTCGTCTATATGTGGATCAGCTTTGAAATTGTCATTAATATCGTCATGACCCTCTTATTCGGTTACGTGTACTTATCGATTTTCACTGCGTTTTTCATCGGGAATATTAGGTCGACAGTTGGCTTTTTCATCATGTACGGTTTACATATCTTGTTCACGGTGAGTGCGATTGTCGCAGGCTTTTTCTTGGAAATCGATCTGTTCTTGCCGCAATTCCATTTCATCCTCATTACAGTAATCGGTGTCATCCTGCTTCCGTTCAATTTATACAACCGTAGCAAGCGGGAAAACCTTGAAGACCAGCTAGAGGATGCGAAGGAACGTATTTCCGAACTCATGCTACTAGAGGAACGTGAACGGATCGCAAGGGATTTGCATGATACGCTCGGGCAGAAATTGTCGATGATTGGACTGAAGAGCGATTTGGCTCGGAGGTTGATTCCAAAAAGTCCAGAAGAGGCGGAGCGAGAACTAAATGACATTCGTCAAACGGCAAGCACGGCACTAAAGGAAGTACGTGAACTTGTAGCGAATATACGTGCAACAAGGCTTGTCGATGAAGTGCTGCGCGCCCGCCAAATTCTTGCTGCCGCGGAAATTGAATTGAGAATTGAAGGGGACCCGGCTGTGACGAATATTCCGTCGAACGTCGAGAATGTCCTCGGTATGTGCCTGAAAGAGTCGGTGACGAATGTTGTGAAGCATAGCGAAGCGACAGTTTGCTATGTCATTTTCAAGCAGGAAGACGATGAAGTGTCCATCGTCGTTCGTGATAATGGCAAAGGAATGAAGGATAGGAAGTCAGTCGGTACAGGCATAAAAGGCATGCGGGAACGGCTTGAATTCGTCAACGGCTCGCTTGAAATTAATGAGGAGCGCGGGACGACGTTGACGATCCGTATGCCGGTCGTCATTACACATCAAGTGGAGGAGGGATTGTCGTGATTCGAATTGTCATTGCAGAAGACCAAGGCATGATGTTAGGCGCACTTGGCTCCCTTTTAAATATGGAAGACGATATGCAAGTTGTCGGAATGGCGCGGAACGGGGAGGAAGCAGTCCACCTCGTGAAGGAACAAAAGCCCGACATTTGCATTATGGATATCGAAATGCCGGTCATGACCGGATTGGATGCAGCGGAGGAACTCGTCGGAATGGACTGCAAGATCATCATCTTGACGACATTCGCGCGGGCAGGCTATTTTGAGCGCGCACGAAAAGCCAAAGTTCGCGGTTACTTATTAAAAGACAGTCCAATCGAAGAGCTCGTCAACTCCATCCATGCCATTCAAGATGGACGTCGCATTTACGCACCCGAACTCGTCGACATCGCGTACGAGGACGCCTCAGAAAATCCTTTGACTGAACGCGAAAGCCAAGTGCTCGGACTTGTTGCGGAAGGAAAGACGACGAAGGAAATCGCGGGTGAGCTGTTTTTAACGCCGGGAACGGTTCGAAATTACATCTCCGTCATCCTTGAAAAGCTCGAAGTCGGCAACCGAATCGAAGCGATTTCGCGGTTCAAGGAGAAGGGATGGTTTAAATAACATGTAGCAGGTGAAGGGGGAGTCCCTTCGCCTGTTTTTTATTTGGAAATCGCGTCATTGAGCGGCCCGCGTCCAAAGTGAGGGTTCGCGCGTCCAAAGCGAGTGTTCGCGCGTCCAAAGCGAGTGTTCGCGCGTCCAAAGTGAGTGGTCGCGCGTCCAAAGCGAGTGTTCGCGCGTCCAAAGCGAGTGTTCGCGCGTCCAAAGTGAGTGGTCGCGCGTCCAAAGCGAGTGTTCGCGCGTCCAAAGCGAGTGGCTCCACGCTCAAAGTGAAGCGTTCCGCGCTCAAAGCAAGTGTCCCCGCGCTCAAAGCGAGCCGCCCCGCGCTCAAAGCGAGCCGCCCCGCGCTCAAAGCGAGTCGTCCCGCGCTCAAAGCAAGTGTCCCCGCGCTCAAAGCGAGTCGTCCCGCGCTCAAAGTGAAGCGTTCCGCGCTCAAAGCAAGTGTCCCCGCGCTCAAAGCGAGCCGCCCCGCGCTCAAAGCGAGTCGTCCCGCGCTCAAAGTGAAGCGTTCCGCGCTCAAAGCATGCCGCCCCACGCTCAAAGCGAAGCGTCCCGCGCTCAATGCAAGGCCTCCCACGCTCAAAGCAAGCCACCGCACGCCTAAAAAGTCCACAAATTCAGAATATCCACACCTCCGCCAATATGCTATGCTTTTCATAGCGATACAAAAGGGGGATCTGTATGACACATCACACACTTTCACACGCACAGGAGCGCGACCGGCAAGACGCACTCGCTTCTTATCGAAACGAATTTTACATCCCGGCCAACACGATATACATGGACGGCAACTCACTCGGTTTATTGTCGAAACGTGCAGAGCGCACGCTGCATGAATTGCTAGATTCATGGAAAACGCTCGGCATCGACGGATGGACGGAAGGGGAGCATCCGTGGTTTTACTTATCCGAGCAAGTCGGGGAGAAAATGGCGCCGCTCGTCGGGGGATTGAAAAGCGAAGTCATTGCGACCGGCTCCACGACAACAAACTTACATCAGCTTGTTTCAACATTTTATAAGCCTACCGGCAATAAAACAAAAATCCTCGCCGATGAATTGAATTTCCCGTCGGACATTTATGCGCTCAAAAGCCAGCTTCAGTTAAAAGGCTATGATCCGGATACGCACCTCATCCGCGTCAAAAGTCGCGACGGCCGTTATTTGCACGAAGACGACATCATCGCGGCAATGACCGATGACGTGGCGCTCATCGTCCTACCTTCAATTCTGTACCGAAGCGGGCAAGTGCTCGATATGCAAAAGTTGACGAAAGCTGCGATTGAACGGAACATACCAATCGGCTTCGATCTTTGCCATTCAATTGGCGCAATCGGGCATTCGCTCCACGACTGGGGAACGGATTTTACATTTTGGTGTACGTATAAGCACTTGAACGGAGGACCAGGGTCCGTCGGCGGCTTGTTCGTCCATGAAAAGCATTTCGGCAAAATGCCGGGGCTCGCAGGCTGGTTCGGTTCGAAAAAGGAGTCGCAATTCGATATGGACCATACGATGGATCCGGCGACAGATGCAGGAGCCTATCAAATCGGAACGCCCCATGTGCTAAGCCTCGCGCCGGTTATCGGCTCGCTCGATATGTTCGAGGAAGTCGGCATTGCAGCAATCCGCGCGAAATCACTCGAATTAACGGGCTATATGCTTGAATTGATTAAACAAGAACTGCAAGGATACCGCTTCACAATCGGCAATCCGGTCGACGAAACACGTGGCGGTCACTTACTGCTCGAGCACGAAGAAGCGGCTCGCATTTGCAAGGCGTTAAAGGAAGACGGCGTCATACCAGATTTCCGTGCTCCAAACGGCATTCGGCTCGCACCCGTCGCTCTTTACAATTCATTTGAAGACGTCTGGCATACTATACAAAAATTGAAAGTTATTATGGACGAAAAACGATACGAAAAATTTGAGAATAAAAGGGGTGTTGTCGCATGACGGGTGAGTGGATTGATATTTCGCAGCGGCTGCATAACGGAATCGCCGAATGGCCGGGGGATACGCCGTTTTCCTACGAAGTCCGATTCCTGAAAGCAGACACCGGTTCCGTCAATATCGGAAAGATGACGACGAGCATGCATATGGGAACGCATATCGATGCGCCATTCCACTATGACGATAACGGACTGAAAGTACATGAACTGCCGATCGACGTGTATATCGGAAAGGCTCGCGTCATTGACGTTTCGGGGCTCAAAAGCGTCGGGCGCTCCGATTTGGAAGAAATCGACTTCGGCGAGGTGGAACGTGTTTTATTGAAAACATTAAGCCGCCCGGACCCGGATGTGTTTCCGGAAACATTTACGTTCCTACGACCAGATGTCGGCCCTTTATTAAAGGAACGAGGCGTAAAACTCATCGGAGTCGACACACCATCCGTCGATCCGGAGCATAGTAAAACACTCGATGCCCACCATTCATTGCATGACAATGGTGTACTCATTTTGGAAAATATCGTCCTTGAAAATGTCGAACCGGGAGACTATGAACTAATTGCATTGCCGCTACCAATTGAAGGCGGCGACGGAAGTCCGGTGCGCGCGGTCGTTAGGAGGTGGCCATCATGACTGAAAAAGGGATTCATACAGACTTCCGGGACGATATGACGTACGGAGAATATTTACGGCTCGATAAAGTGCTCGCAAGCCAAGAACGATTGTCCGGCCACCACGACGAAATGCTATTCATCATCATCCACCAAGTGAGCGAGCTGTGGATGAAGCTCATCTTGCACGAGCTAACTACGGCAATCGAGTTAATAGAAAAAGATGAACTGCCGGAAGCGTTCAAAATGCTCGCGCGCGTCTCCCGGGTACAGACGCAAATTATCCAAGCATGGGACGTTCTCTCGACGTTGACACCTGCCGAATATATGGAGTTCCGCGAAAGCCTCGGTCGTGCATCAGGCTTCCAGTCGTACCAAAACCGTCTAATCGAGTTTGCGCTCGGCTACAAACAGCCGCATATTTTGAAAATCTACGAGAAAGACACCGAGCTCAGCCATCAGTTAAAATCCGCCTACGAAGCACCGGGCATTTACGACGTCGCCATCCGCGCACTGTCCCGCGCCGGATTCCCAATCACCCCGGAACTGCTAACACGCGATTTCTCTGCCACATACACAGGCGATCCGACCGTTGCATCCGCATGGCTCGAAGTGTACCGCGACGTCGACCGCTACTGGGACTTGTACCAGCTCGCCGAAAAGCTCGTCGACATCGAAGACAGCCACCAGCAATGGCGCTTCCGTCACATGAAAACAGTAGAGCGAATCATCGGCTTCAAAACCGGCACCGGCGGCTCATCTGGTGTTAACTATTTGAAAACCGTCCTCGACCATAAATTCTTCCCTGAACTATGGGACGTCCGGACGAAATTGTGAATGAAGCAAGAGGCTGTCCAGTTGGAAGGCCTCTTTTTTTGAATCGCGTCTCAAGTGATTGTGTGAGCATCTAACCTCCGCGAATCACGCATAAAACGAAAACTCCACGCATAACTTCCGCGATTCACGCATAAATCTCAAACTCCACGCATAACCTCCGCGAATCACGCATAAACCTCAAACTCCACGCATAACCTCCGCGAATCACGCATAAATCGAAAATCCCACGCATAACTTCCGCGAATCACGCATAAATCGCAAACTCCACGCATAACTGCCCGCAATCACGCACAAAACCCCGCCATACACTTAAGCGGGGCCTCGATCTTCTTTTTTATTATCATCTGCAACAGCGAATGCCTGACAACGGTCTACTCGACAGTGTCTAACCTGATATAGTTCTTCGTCGCAGCAATCACACTACATTGTAATGCCAAATAACGGAGTGCCCTCTTCCATAAACAGTTGAGATAGCAATGAACCCGTCGAAATGACTACACATCGACTGTAGGAACCCCTCCCCGAACCGTTGTGGCTCATTGTCCCAACTTTGAAACCGGCAATACCGTTTCGTAGTAAACTGCCGACCTATCATCGTCGAATAGGGGAACGAAATGATTCCTCCCGCAAACACTAATTGAACTTTCGAAGGTCTTCCTTACCAATATAGTGTTCGACGACCGTTCTGATGACTGGAAAAATAAATCCGCTGCATCATCTGCAAAAATCTAGTCGCTGAGAAGAGATAAAGCACATGGACGTGTTGCACGATTTCTCGTTTCCATTTGCAAAAGCGCATTTGTTGCAACGAGTGTACCATCTCCCTTCCAATAAAGTTCTCGACAAGATGCATACGAAGAAATTGGAGCTGCACGAGCGGGGATGAAAAACGAAGGGTAGGGAAGTCCATCGTATGTGACGGAATCTTCATTTTTGTGAATCAACCCGAGGCTCGCCAAATGATATCCGTTTTTGCCAACGCGAAAAAGCAGGTCATAACCAAGGAGTGTATCCGTTGGAAGTTGCCCATACATATGCACGACGTGTATGAACAAACGATGGCCTGCTCGTATTGATGTTGTTTTCGTGGCGGTGTCAAGCGGAATAAGCGTGTCAAGAACATAAATGGCAGCGTCCACCTCGACAGGGCGGTCCGTCGCCATCCAAATGGCGACAGAATCCGTATTTACCCGCCGTAACATCGGCCCTGCTAAAATCCCCGCACTCTCCATGCAAATCACCACCATCACTGACGTTATTACTACTAGCGTATTCAGTCCGAGTGATGGTGGTGTGTGCGAGGGGAATGGGGTACGCTAATGAAGTTACGATTGGCGATCTGCCTACTCTGAAATTCAATTAAATGCTACAAGTTGTATAGCTAAAAAAGAGCAACTGCATGCTATAATGTGTGTGATTCTTTAAATGGAGGTCGATGACCGTGAATGAAACCGAAAAGGCAAGATGGATCGAAAAACTACCATTACTGCAACAAATCATCGAAAAACAGGAAGTGCTCTGGCGAAACCCGTTGAACGGTGACAGTTTAACAGGCATTGCTCAATCCGGCATTACAGAAGCGGACGTAAAGGACGCAAGCGATCGGTTGAAACGGTTTGCTCCGTACATTGAAACAGTGTTTCCTGAGACAGCCGCGTCAAATGGCATTATTGAATCACCGATCACTGCGATCCCGAAAATGAAAGAAGCGCTCTCTGCTACATATGAAACTACAATCTCAGGGGAATTATTGTTAAAACAAGATAACGCTCTCCCGATATCGGGCTCCATTAAGGCGCGTGGCGGCATTTACGAAGTGTTAAAGCATGCAGAAACGCTTGCCTTAGAACATGGTCTCATCCAAAAAGACGAAAACTATGCGAAATTTGCGGAGCCAGAATTCCGTAATTTATTCGCGAAGCATAAAATCGCTGTCGGATCGACGGGAAATCTCGGTTTAAGCATTGGCATCATGAGCGCGAAGCTAGGTTTCGATGTGACCGTTCATATGTCCGCAGATGCGAAGCAATGGAAGAAAGATCTTCTTCGTGAAAAAGGTGTAACAGTTGTTGAATATGAAGACGATTATAGCAAAGCAGTGGAGGAAGGCAGACGCCAGGCAGATGCTGATCCGCTCTGCCACTTCGTTGATGATGAAAACTCGCTCGACCTTTTCCTCGGCTACGCCGTTGCAGGCGAACGAGTCGCAGCACAATTAACAGAACGCGGCACAATAATCGATGAAAATAATCCATTATTTGTCTACTTGCCTTGCGGGGTAGGTGGGGGACCGGGTGGCGTCGCTTTCGGACTAAAGCTTCAATTTGGCGACAACGTCCATTGCTTCTTTGCTGAACCGACGCATTCACCTTGCATGACAATTGGTATGATGACGGGCTTGCATGACGAAGTGTCCGTTGCAGATTTCGGTCTCGACAACCAAACCGCAGCAGACGGTCTCGCAGTCGGGACAGCATCTGGATTCGTTGGCAAAAAGATGGAGCCACTTCTTGAAGGCTGCTACACAATTGCCGACGAAACGATGTTCAAATTATTAACGATGATTGCTGATACGGAAGACATCCGCCTCGAACCGTCAGCATTGGCGGGAATGACAGGTCCAATCCAGGCAATTAACAACGAAGTACCAAAATCCGACTCCTCATCCGCAGTTCATCTCGTCTGGGCAACCGGCGGCAGCATGGTGCCTGAAAACGAAATGGAGAGCTATTACGGAATGAGCAGGAAATAATCGACCTATTTCCCGGGAAATCGACACGCTTCGGGAAATATTTCGTCAGTAATAGAGAAAATAAAAGGGACCGATCATTCGGTCCCTTTTGTCATTCAGTCATTTTTCAACTCTTTATGCGAAAACGGGCATTTCCCAACAATCGGTTCGACATCATCACCGATGAAAAACTGCTTCCATTCATTATGTGTCGGGTCACCGTAATGGCTAATATCCGGATGCTTCGGCAATTGATCCCACACTTCGACACGTTCACGCACTTTTTCCCTCGACATAATACCGCCCGGTTCCGTACCCTTTAACCCTTCAAAAATACGTCGAGGTTGAAAGCCAATCACCATCGATTTCCCTAAGTCTCTTGTCTTCCGTTGCTTATAGGCAGGCGCATTCCCGAACACGAAAATCGGCTCGCCGTTGAAGTGAAAGTCCCACAAATAATGATCAGGATCACGTGGGCTGTCAGCTGGCCACTCTACGTCATCGACATCGTGCAAGTATTGCAGAATGTCCCAAAATTGCTTTCGGTACGACTCCAAATCACCTTCCGTCTCAAAAGGTTCCACGAAGACGAACAGCCCATGCCGCTTATGTTTCGGATTATCGAATAGCTTCAAAAAGGCTTGAAGTGCTGAAGGTAAGTTCGACCAATCATTTTGTAAAACATACGCATACCGCAATTCACCTTTCAATTGGCCACCCAAGCCGAAATAACATGGAAACGTCTTATCCGTCACCGTTTCATGGAACGTCCGATAGCTTTTTAATAGCCAATCAGGCAAGTCACTCTTTATTGCAAAGTCTTCTTTCGACAACAACGTATTTGTCTTTTCGTTAATCAATCAATTTCCCCCAATCCTTAAGTAGTTATCCATTCGGTAGGGAACCTTAAACGACTGGTTTAGTTTGAACGGAAGAGGGAATAATTGCGTGGAGAAAAGATATGGAGGATGAAACAATGAGTTCCCCTGTGGACGATCAATCAAAAACGAACTGCACTACAGAATATGATTCATTAAAGCGAGTCATTCTTTGCCAGCCAAAGTTTATGGCAATTGAAGATGTCATTAACGACACACAAAAGGAATATGCAGATGAAAACATTAATGTGGAGTTAGCGATGAAGCAGCATCGGGAATTCGAAAAGCTGCTCCGTGAACATGGCGTGGAAGTGATTAAGTTACCTCCATCCAAACATTTTCCTGAGCAAGTATTCACGCGTGACATTGGCTTTACGGTTGGTGAAGATGTGTTCGTCTCCGAAATGGCAAGCGACATTCGAAAAGGAGAGGAAGAGGAGCTTGAGGAATTTCTTGAAGACGAGAATATTCCTTACCAGACGACGGTCGATCGTGTCGAAGGGGGAGACGTCATTATCGATCGCGACAAAGTGTACGTCGGCATTAGCAGCCGCACGTCCGACGACGCTGTCCGCAATTTGCAACGAAATTTACCAAATTACAACGTCATCCGCGTACCGTTCAATGAAAAATATTTACACCTAGATTGTGTATTCAACATCCTATCGCCCGAAATCGGCCTCATCTTTCCAGAAGCTTTGTCAGCAGACATGGTCGAAACACTTTCCCAAACATATAAGCTGATTGAAGTATCTGCAGAAGAGCAATTCACGTTAGGTACAAACGTCTTATCGATCGGAGGCGGCAAAGTATTCAGCCTCCCGCAAAATGAACACGTCAACACCGCCATGCGTGCCCACGGATTCGAAGTAATCGAAGTCGACTTCTCCGAAATTATTAAATCCGGCGGCTCCTTCCGATGCTGCTCCATGCCGCTCGAACGCGACTGAACCTCACGCGAAGTGAGGTTTTTTGGTGGAATCAATCCTAAAACTCCATAAATCCCGATTTTCACGCATAAACCGCCAGAAAAACGTATAAATCCATTCAAAAGCGCATAAATCCGACTAGAAACGCATAAATCAATTTTTTCGCGCATAAATTAGTAAAAGCACGCATAAACCTGCTTGCAATGAAATTAAAAAGGCATTCGGTGCTTTCTCTACGAAAAAACAGACATCCATATTAGGATGCCTGTTCGTAAGTGACCGCTAATGACAGCCTGAACTTAATTTAATTCTTTAATTTGTATGTGACATGATAAGAATCATTCGATGCATTGTAATGCACGGTAACGGTGTAGTCAATGCCAGCAATTTTAACATCTCTTGTAGAAGGGTTATTGCTTTTTGACTTCGGATTCGGATTTCCAAAATTACCGCTTAGGTTCTCTTTCTTTGTTGTTCCATTTAACTCATATGAAGCATTCACTTTAAACTGATTTTTATTCTGTTCGACAAGAATGAGTTTTAGGTTTTTCAACCCTACTTCAACTTCACTCACCGGTGCTTCAGGCGCCATATAAGATACCGTTTTCCAGATAGTTCCGAACCTATCTGCTACAGAATGGGTGAATGTATGCATTCGCCCTGCTGTAAGATCAGTTTTTGTAACGGACTCCGTTCTATCAAACCCTTTGCTATCCGTGATATAGACATTGAATGTTGCAGAGTACGTTTTTGCAGCTGCATTAAATACCCACGTTGCCTGTGGTGAGAATTTAAAATCTTGGTTTGCAGTTGGAACCGTTAGTTTTTTATCTAGGATAGTCACGTTATCCTTCAAACCGCTCACTACTAGCGATTTCGCTCTAACAACAGGATCCCCAACTGACCAATTCTCCACCTCATCGTACAACAATGTGAATTCATTGTTTGAACGGTCGTACGCAGCCCAATTTGTTTTTTCTGCAACTGTGGATTTGATATACGGAACATGAATCGTTTGCGAAACAGTTGGTGCGGTTGTATGAGTTTTTCCTGCGTTCGGTCCACCTCCTATATAAATGGTATGGGCTGAAATATCGAATGTCGCGTCACCTTTAATTGCCGATACATCAACTACCGTTGTATACGTCCACAATTTCCCGCCGACCTCTTTTACCGTTGCATTTACCGTCTTGTCACCTGGTCCAAGGATTGTGACGACAAGTTGTGGTCCATCAATCTCAACTGTACCTGATAGCTGAATTTCCTTGGCATACCGTGGCACAGTGACATCATTAACCTTAATAACACCTGTCCGGGCATTTTGCACCGTAAGTGCTGTTTGTTTTGTAACTGTCTTCGGGGCTGCAGTCACAACTGCACTCCCTACACCAAAAATTAATGAACTAGCAACTACAGTGGACAAAACCTTCCGTGAAAAAACTTTCACCATATAACACACTCCTCTTACTATTTGTTTTATAAAGGTCCGTAAAGATGGTCATGCCACGTCAATACACTGAAAATCTATGATAAAATCATATAGAAAATGTACAGAAAAAGAATCATTTTTCAAATCGAGTCAAAAAGCCCCCCTTTATAAGTTGCCCACACTAAAATTATTTTAGCTTGAAACTAGTTATCCTCTATATATATGTTCAGATTAGAAAATCGCCAAGACTTCTTCAGAGATTTGACGTAATAGATATTAGGGTGAATTTCTTAAGGAGGTTAATGTGAAATTTTCCAAGCGGTGATAAAGTGAGCTGAAGCGGTGATAACAAGCCAACGAACGGTGATAAAGCCTTTTAAAGCGGTGATAAACTATTGCGGAACGGTGATAACCATAATCGCTCAACAAAAAAAGGACTACCCGAAGATAGTCCATCCGTCAGCCTTGTAAAATGCTTTTCATCTCAATCGACAGCTCTGTAAATATGAAAGAATGTAACGTATCATCCACGCCAACCACCTGACGTCTGCTATATAGGCCGTCCGTAAGAGCATACACTTCAATTGTAAGATTCAACGGATCAACAAGCCAATATTCCTTCACACCAGATCGCTCGTATAACGTAAATTTCTCATTCCGATCTTTCAGCGCAGTAGAAGGGGATAAGACTTCTACAATCAAATCTGCGACTCCAATCGCACGGTTCGGCTGAAGTGTCTGCTTCTCGCAAAAAACAGAAATATCCGGTTGCACAACAGTATACTGATCGTTTTCATCCAGTTGCACATCAAAAGGGGCCACGAAAACGGTACAACCACTTTTTCCAAAATGGGTCCGCAAGGCAAAAAGCAATTCAACGACAATTCGCTGGTGAGCCGTAGAAGGAGCAGGCGTCATATTGAATGGAACCCCATCAATCAATTCCCATCGCCCATCCCAACCACTGATGTCAGCAATTGTAAAACGTCGGTTTGTTTCTGTCTGTGCCACTCGAATCGCCTCCTTTATTTCCTCCATTCTAACATACTAATAATTCAAATACCTTTATGGGGAATGAAAACAAAAAGGACTACCCGAAGATAGCCCTTACCAATCAAACATCCGACTCAACAATATGATTATCATCATGCATCGCACTTTCATAAGCTACGAGCGTCACACCGAGCTCTTCCTCCAAAGCACTCAATGCCTTCAACTGTACCTCATTTAACTCCGCAAGCGGCGCCTTTTCTGGCATCATCGACTACACACCCTTTCAAATTTACCGTTAGGGTATCCATTCGAACGCGGGATATACAAATGACGATACGCAAAAAAATCCACATAAGCCCGGAGAGCCTCAGTGGATTAAACTTGTCCTATTTAATTTATCCAACATGCCAAGGACGACTGACCTTCGTCTTTCTCTTCGGCTGTTTGGGACCTAATTCAGCCCGCGTCATGCGCTGGGGCTCCATTCCTTTTTCAATGCGTGAACTCACTTCTCTTGAAAGGGAATAAAGATTAGGTGCTAAAAAGACTCTAGTTGACACGTGGCCACAGTCCGGGCAGTCTGCTATTTCTCTATTGCCGGCCATTGATTTGAAGAACAGCGTAAATTCACCACAGTCCTTGCAACGGAATGTATAACTAGGCAAAATGAGTCCTCCTTATTTCGGCATAATATCTCTATCGAAAATTTTCGTAGGAATCGCGATTGTACAGCAAGCATTAGGAATATCGACGATGCCGTTAATGCGCCCCTCAACCGGTGCTGTACTTAAAAGCATATACGCTTGCTCACCCGTATAACCGAGAGTTTTCAAATACTCAATCGCATTCAAGCACGCCCTGCGGAATGCAATATTTGCGTCCAAATACGTCTGCTCTCCATTGCGGTCATCAACCGAAATCCCTTGGAAAACGAGATAATCATTGTAATTCGGCTCGACCGGACCAGGCTGGAACACAGGGTTTTCGTAGATTTTGTACTTCTCCATACCACCCTTAATAACGTCCACCTTCAACTCGATCCAACCAGACATCTCAATCCCGCCGCAAAACGTAATTTCTCCGTCACCTTGTGAGAAGTGAAGGTCACCAACTGACAACTTCGCCCCTTCGACAAATGTCGGGAAGAAAATCCTCGAACCCTTCGATAAGTTCTTAATATCACAGTTTCCGCCATTTTCCCGCGGAGGAACCGTACGAGCGCCTTCCTTTGCAACCCTATCAAACTCCGCTCCCGATAACGTACCAAGCACAACACTTTCTGGATTCGGAGCATTCGCAAGCGCAGGGACCCGGTCAGGATTCGTATCAATCAATTTCTGCTCTCGCTCATTCCACTTCTGCAACAGCTCCATAGAAGGGGCGACGCCAATTAACCCTGGATGCATAAGCCCTGCAAATTTCACGCCAGGCACATGTCGTGAAGTCGTATAAATACCTTCAAAATCCCAAATCGACTTCGCAGCATCCGGATACTCGTCCACTAAAAAGCTTCCACCATTCTCCTTCGCAAAAATCCCGTTAAAACCCCACTCATACCCTTGATGCGTTCCGATATCTAAAATATCGACAACAAGCAAATCACCAGGTTCCGCACCATTCACATACACCGGGCCGCTCAACACATGAACACGCGAAAGATTTACTCTTCGAACATCCTCCGCACTATCATTGTTTTCGATCTGCCCATCCGTCCACTCCTTACAATCCATCCTAAAAGACGTCCCAGGTTCCACAGAAAAAGCAGCAGGAATATCCGGATGCCATCGATTATGACCCGGATGTGCTTGCTCTTCCATCGGCTTACTCAAATCAAGTACATACATCGTCTTTGCCATTCCATTTCCCCCTATCAAAGATTTTGAATGCGCTTCCATATTAGCAATAATATAGTAAACTGTCAAATTAATATGAAAGTTATAATAATATAGTTAAATTGGTAATTGAGTAGCGTAATTGGTGTTTCCGCAGTACGCATTTAAATCTCGGGGCGGTGATAAACAGTCGAAAGTCAGTGATAAATTAGCTAGAGTCGGTGATAAATCCATTCTGCCAACAAAAAAAGGACTACCTGGAGATAGTCCTTATCAATCAAACATTCGATGCAACAATACGATTGTTATCAAACATCATACTTCCACTAGCAAACCACAAAATCATAAACTAGTGTTATAATGGGAAAAACCATTCGTCTGAAATTTTAATGAATAATAAGGGGACGAATCATGAGATATAATGAAGAATTTTTATATCTGTGTTCGGTAATAGGGCTGGATTGCCCCTTTTATAATGGTGACATGAATATTGGAAGAGGAAATAAATTAAATGAATATTCGTTATTGACCCAGAGTTATTAAGGGTCTAATGAAAGTTTAATGAAGTCGGAAAATCCATAAAAATATACTATATTAATTTTATTTAGCTATAGAGAGGATTATAAATCAATGAATACGCAATTGCATACAAAACTAAAACACATTTTAAACTACTATTTGAAATCAAAGAGTGAATCGTTAAGAAGTCATCCTACAGCTGATTTAGTTTGTAGACAAGTTCCGTCCATTATTAAAGAATTGCCGTTTGTTAGCGAGGAATATAATGTTGTAGGTTCTGTCGGAAAGGGTAACTGGGCGTTTGTTCCATGGATTGCAGTAATGAATAAAAGAATTACAAATTCTACTCAGCGTGGTTATTATATTGTCTACTTATTTAGCGAGGATATGAAAAGTCTGTATTTGTCATTTGCTCAAGGAGTTACAGAAACATCGAAAATTGAGATGCTCAGAGTGAAAGACGAGATTCGGAAAGTAATATCAATAGAAAAACGCTTTCTAAAGGATGACAAGATATATCTTGGGGAATCTAAGCTTGCTAAACAGTATGCCAACTCTACAGCCATATATATTAAATACGAGTTTGATAACTTACCTAACGATGTACAGCTGATAAGAGATTTAGAGTATATGATTACATATTATGAACAATATATTTTCTATAGGAACAATACACCAGTACAGGTTAATGAAGGTGATGAAACAAACATGGCTAATGGTAATTTATCTATTGAGACGTTAGTGAATAATATTCACTTATATATTAAGTCAAAAGGCTTTAATTACGCTTATGAGGATGTAGCAAACTTATTTCTCAGTCTCAAGTCAAAACCCTTTGTCATCATCTCTGGTATTTCCGGTACCGGTAAGACGAAGATTGTCCAGTTATTTGCAGAGAGTGTAGGGGCAACAGAAGATAATGGCCAGTTCAAATTAATCCCCGTAAGACCTGACTGGAGTGATAGTTCGGAGTTATTGGGCTATGTAGATTTAAAGGGCGATTTTACTAAAGGACCTCTTACGGAAATAATTGAACATGCATTAGATAATCCTCACTTGCCTCATTTTGTATTGTTGGATGAAATGAATTTGGCGCGGGTTGAGTATTATTTTAGCGATGTGCTTAGTGTCATGGAGAGCCGTAAACGTGATGGTGATGAAATTACATCATCTACTTTATTGGATGAAAAGTACACAGGGCAAGCGATTCGATTACCCGAAAATCTTTACATTATCGGTACCGTCAATATGGATGAAACTACACATCCATTCAGTAAAAAGGTGCTTGATCGAGCGAATACCATTGAATTCAATGAAGTATATCTAAATAACTTTAATTACCTAGACGGCAACGACGAAGCAGTGGATTCAGTACGTATTACAAATGAACAACTAAAGCCTACCTATATTTCCTTGAAAGATATTTATTCATCCCATATGTATTTAGTACAGAAGGTTTCTCAAAATCTCGAAGACATCAATAAAAAATTGAAATTGATAAACGCCCATGTAGGATATCGAGTGAGGGATGAAATTTGTTTTTACATGGTACATAACCATGACTCGAGCTTATTGGATGAAAAGGATGCATTTGATTTATGTATTATGCAAAAGGTATTACCTCGCATTACAGGTGGTGATCGCCGGGTTGAGTCGCTGTTAGAACAATTATATGAGCAATTTACTTGTGTTCCTTTTGATGATGAAAATGTTCAAGAATCTGTGGATTATCGACTGAGCGTTATAAAAATAGTAGATATGTTAAGGAGGTACCGAACTGATGGCTTCACGTCTTTCTGGATCTCCTAAAGACAGAGAGTTAGTGGTTATTGAAACCACTGAACTAACATGCGTCATTAAAGGACCTGCTGAACATCCACAATACGGTAAACTTCGTGGGTATAATTCTTTAAAGGTAGAAGATTATATGAAGTTTCAGTGCCGTGCAGAGAATATAATAACTATACAAATATATGATGTGATAACTGAAGAGCTGAAACTTTATTCAGGGCAGGAATTTATTCCTGTCTTTTTTGAAAATGGACAGTATGAAGTAATTATCATACCTAAGACGGAGGATGAATTGACGTTTTATCATGAATACCCTCAATTCCGAGAAGCAATTACGAAGGTATCTAGGGTCAATTTACTAACAGGCATTCTTCATTTTAGAAACGAAGTTGGCCTTACATCTTTTGAAATCCTGGATTCCCGTAATCGTAGGCTAGTGGACGTTATGCTGGAAATCTTCCCAGCAAAGCTGGATTATAAGAAAGACTACAAAGCGTTACTGAATGAAGTGAGTGAGGAAATCTATAATTTAGCTTATCACTTTATTAAACGTACCTATTTGCAAGGCAGTGCAAAGATATATAAAGATCCGTCTCTAACTGAGTTTTACCGTCTAATGCAACTTCACTATGAGCAATATATACGGGCTGTTGATCGTATTGAAATAGTATCGCATCATCAGCTGCAAAAGCATTATATTGAAGTACGTGGCAGCCAATTAAGAAAGCCTGATCAGAGAACGTTAGCTTATTTACGCAGAAATTCTAGTAAGTTTGTAGACGTACCGAATGGAATTCCAATTGGAGATAGGACAGTCATGCCTTCAAAAGGTCTTCTTTTGAAAAAGGAGCACACTGCTGACACTCATGAAAATCGATATGTGAAATGGACGATGGCAAGGATTATCACTCGTTTGAAAGAATTGAAAAGGGTGATTGAGGGTGCTTACACTTGGGGATACAGTAAATTAGATAACGAGCTAATTGGTATGCTGGATCAGATGATATCTGGCATTGAAAAGCGACAAAAGAACATGTTTTGGCGGACTATAGGGAAGCTCGATAGATCAATCATTAGTTTGGTTTTGCAAATGGCACCTGGGTATCGTGAAGTGTTAGTTGTTTATACAACAATTAGCAAGAGCATCATTTTGCAAGGTGAGATCTATAAAATGTCTGTTAAAGATATAGCCACGTTGTATGAGTATTGGACATTTTTAAAACTAGGACAACTACTAGCAGAAAAATGTGTGCAAGTCAGTCAAGACGTTGTCAAAGTTAATACAGAAGGCCTTTTTGTCAATTTGGACAAGTCAAGAACGGCGGAAAGAAAGTACATCCATCCTGTAACTGGCGAAGAGATTACGCTTAAGTATCAATATGATACCTCGAGCAATAGAGTACCGACCGTCCAGCAGAAGCCTGATTCAATGTTGAGTATAGGAAAGAAAGGGAAGGACTATCAATACCAGTATGTCTTCGACGCCAAATATCGAATTGATTTTGAAACAAGCAGCATGCCTGGGCCAATGCAAGATGATATTAATACGATGCATCGTTATCGTGATTCTATAGTTGTTAACACTTCTGGCAGCTATGAGCGCACTGCTTTTGGGGCTTACGTTTTATTTCCTTGGCATGATGAAATGGCCTATAAGAATCATCCGCTCTATCGAAGTATTGATAGCGTTAATATTGGTGGTCTTCCTTTTTTGCCAAACCATACAACTCTGGTGGACCGATTCATAGATAGTTTATTGAATAAAAGTCCAGAAGAACTACAACAGGAAGGCATATTGCCAAAGGGATCGATGGAACCTGTTGAGATGTATTCGACTGACTATGTGCTTGTTTGCACTTTCTTTGATAACGAAGTTATTCAAAGATTGTTGTCTACGAAGGTGTATGTAATGAAGATTGCCGATTTGAAAGAGGGATGGAATCGCATTCAATTTATTGCCGTCTTCGACAATTCTAAAAATCAATTTAGTTTCTATAGCAAAGTTGTTAAATTTGAAATCGAAGATGAGTATATAAAGTTTACGATTGAAAATTGGATCTCAAAGAAAATTGATGGGATGGGCTATGAAGTCGATAACCATGCAATGATCCCGTATAGTTCTTTTCTGCAGGCAAATTCACTCGCAGAATTACACACGAAAAATGAGGAAGAACTTATTCTATGGAAAATCGTTAATCGTATATCGAATAATGTGCTAGTGAATTTAGATCACCGTATTATTAACTTGGCAAAAAGAGTAATATCTTTTGAGTTTGATGCTTATAGGTTGGAAATGCATCATGATGAAAGAGAATTACTGTTTATGGGTAGGGGCTTTGAAGAAAAGATTAACATGGACTTAATTCTTGATAATGAATCATATATTTTTCAGAGAATGGTTGAGTTAATCTACCCAAAATAAACCCGAATGAATAAAAGTTCTGGTCGTGCTCAAAATGGATGGATGTTTTGGGATGGATTGAATGAGAAAAGGGATAAGGAAAAATAAAAGAAGCAGAGCCCGGTTTTTCAGGAGCTCTGCTTTTATTATATAAGCCATTAAATCACGAAACTTTAACCTTCACTTCTTTATAAATCTTCAGCGCTTGTTGTAGTGAACGCTGTTGCTCTTCATTCAACGGAACCATCGGCAAACGGACGCCGCCGACTGGGATTCCTTTTAGGTTCAAGGCTGCTTTTACAGGTGTTGGGTTTGGAGCTGCGAAGAGTGCTTTCATCATCGGCAACAGTCTGCGATGGTCGCTAGCTGCTTCTTGGATATTGCCGATTTTGAAGTTTCGGATCATCGTTTGCATTTCATTCCCTAACACATGGGAGGATACGGAAACGACGCCTGTTCCTCCGATTGATAGTACTGGAATGGTCAGTGCGTCATCACCGCTATATAATGTAAAACTTGGCGGTGTACGTTCGATAATTTGGGCCATTGCTTCTAAACTACCGCTCGCCTCTTTGATGGACACGATGTTCGGTATTTCTGAAAGACGTACAACTGTGTCGACGTCGATATTTACAACAGTACGTCCTGGGACGTTGTACAGCATGACCGGTAAAGAGGTGGCTGCTGCGATTGCCTTGAAGTGTTCGTATATGCCTTCTTGGGAAGGGTTGTTATAGTAAGGGGCGACGAGCATAACTCCGTCGACGCCTACATCTTCTGCAAGCATTGTCAGTTCGATCGATTCTCTTGTGTTATTCGAGCCCGTGCCTGCAATGACCGGTACTCTTCCATTCACAACTTCCACTGTAAACTTGAATAATTTGACCTTTTCTTCGTTCGTTAATGTCGGGGATTCTCCGGTCGTTCCTGATACAACTAAGCTGTCAGATCCATTGGCAATTAAATGATTGATCAAGTTCCTTGTTGCTGGGAAGTCAATTTCACCATTTTCATCAAAAGGAGTTACCATTGCAGTTACAATTTGTCCGAAATTCATTGTTTCTCCACATCCTGTCTTTTATTTTGGTAAATAAAATAGAGGGTGAAGGGCAGTTGAAAATGAACGCAAAAAAGCAACAACGAGGGCTCGTTGTTGCTTGAAATAATAAAATAAATTATTTCTTGCATAAGATAGCCCTCCATATAGTTTCCTATATGACAATCCTGGACTTGTTCAACCCAGAACCAGCTTCGAGATAAATGAGAGTCTCTCCACTTCGGCAAATTCCCCTTTCCACAATCTTCATAGGACCTCATTATCCTCTGATTGTGTACTGATGGTCTTTGCGCCTCTATCCTTACTTCAAAACTTGCGAAATAAGATAATGTTAAATTATCTATGACTTTACATGGAATCCGACAAAATTGCAAGTCGAAAATGAAAATAAAGTGAATCTATTCGGAAATCCTAAATTTTACGTCCCCAACGCCAATGTCGAGGAAAAGGTCAATAGTAACGTTCGAATCAGCATAGGCTTCATTTACATAAACACCGTCGTTTTGTCTAGTGAATTCTTTTAAATCCACGCTACCAAGCCCTTTCTTGACGGTTATTCTGACACCTGTTTGTTTCGGGAGAATAAAGGTTACGTCCCCGACACCCATATCCATATCGGCACGAAAGCCCTTGCTCCAATCACCGCTTAGGTCGATGACGGAATCACCTACGCCGCTATCGATAGAGAGGCTGTTTAATTGCAGCCCTTCTAGCTTCAATGTCGATTTTGAAACCCCCATGTCAACGTTCAAATCGATAGGAATCTCATTCGTCAATTGTAGATCCCAATCGTTTTCAAATTTACGTGTGTTGAAGCCGAACGTTGTTTTTTTACCTTGCTTAATTTTAACGGAGCCGACGTCCTTCCGTTTCTTATACGTCACTTTCGGTTCTAGACTTTTATGATTATAGTAAAAATCCCCACTGATCCATTCCGGGGCCCCTCCTTGAACGTACAAGTCGCCAACTCCGAAGTCGATATCCACATTTAGTGCAGTAGCACCGTCTTTTGCAATCGAAATTTCATTGCCACTTGCCTTTGCAAACCACTTGTTGTAACCGTAAATACCGGAGACCACGAGAATACCCGTAATTAACGCGATCCATAACAGCTTATTCATAGTCATTTCCCCTTCATCCCTATTTTCTTCTATTCTACCCTATTCAAATGAAAAACTTGCCAGTCGCATGTTTGATTTTCATATACGTCTTAGGGCTGAGGGAAAATGCATCTTACACACGAATTCTTATTTCCATCTCACATGTTTGTCCGCATTTATTAATAGAATGGTTAAAAGAGTGACGAAAGGATGAGGAATTGAAGCGGATATATTTATATGGACTAACAGTCTTCATCGGAATGGTACTAGGCATACTCATTACAATTCTAATGGAATCGTAATTTTTCAGAATATTTTCCGCCACTGTGCAGTAAACTATTCAGTTTATTCACTTCAATTGTATAGTGGTGAAAGGTAAAACAGGATGCGATACTGTTTGACCTTTTTAAAACTGTATAAAAATTACCTGGAGTGAATTGTCATAAATGCACCGTGCACAGGCGCAGACACAATTTATGACAAAAAAACAGAACCAACGGCTGCTGTTGGTTCTGTTTTCTTAAGATTTATTTACATATTTATTGTTTTCTAAGTCGAAGATTCGTAATTTAATGCTCGAGAGCTCTTTCGAGATCGCTTGTCCTTCAGCGATACGCTGGCTAGTTTGGTGCTCAAATTGACCGCCGATTCCTTCTAAAAGGTGATCGACTCGATCAAATCGGCTGTGCATCTCTAATTTCAAACTATCCATTTCAGACTTCATGCCACCAACTTCGGATTTTAGTCCGCTCATTTCAGACTTCATGCTACCTACTTCAGATTTTAGTCCGCTCATTTCAGACTTCATGCTACCCATTTCAGATTTCAAGCTTCCGACATCGGATTTCAAGTCGCCCATTTCAGATTCAATATTGTCGACCTTGGCATTCAAACTGCCCATCTCTGACTTTAACCCTTCAAGCAACTGCAGAATTCTTTCCTCCATCCCTTTGTTCTCCTTTCCTGTTGTCTGCTGTCTAAACTATACGTGCGTTTCTGTTATCTAAATTATACAGGGGAAATAAATAAATGTCCATACAAAACAGAACGTTTATTCGGTCCCGGGAAGCCTTTACACAGCTTATTTTGAACGAATAAAATTGAAAAAGTATGTACACTTACCTCTTGTCCTGTCGTCGAACCAACGTACTCTATGGAGAGGGGGAGTGACACTATAGCGAATTGTATTTCTCCCTTGTCAAACAAAGGGGAGGAGGTATGGACATGTCACTATTTTTTGAAGATGAAATAGAAAAAGTGAAGAGGAAGTTAGATGCATCGGGGTTAGAGAAATTGATGTCGCAAGATCCCCGCTTAAATGGCCAACTAGATGAGCTTCGAGCACTTCAACGAAAATATAGGATACAACAAAAGGAAGCTTCGCGCAGGCGGCAAACGTATTACTATGCGTAAATAATCAATCTGCCCGCCAATCGTTCAGTCGATTGGCGGGCTCTGTTATGTTGTGCAGGGGAAACAGAATCAGTGGCGGTCGCCATAGATTCTGTTTTTTCGGGGATGCTTATTGGAGGAGGTTTGCTTTCTTATCAACGGCTTGGACGACTTCGTCAATCGACATACCTTTCATCGTAATGACGGGGAAATTAAATTCATGCGTATCCCCTTCGTTAATAGCACGGACGATGCCGAGATCATAGCCTGTAACATCTTCGTTCGTTTGAAACATTTTCGCTTCATAACCTTTTGCCAAGAGAGCATTCATGACGTCTTCATATGGTTGTTCAACGGCAATTTTCATTAATTCCATTTTCCTCCTTTCACCATCCATTTAACTTCTACTATACGATTCCCCGTATTCATAAATTTATGAGCAATACCGGCTGCCACTCGTCGATGGTCGGGCCGTTGAAGGTGGATGGCTACAAGTTGGCCGATGGATAAGGTTGCTTCTTTTGCTGTAAGATAAGGGGTAGAAGAATAAAATGTCGTGGAATGAAAAAAGGTTCTACATTAGAATTCCTTAATTGTGAAGCGGACATCTTATGAAATAGGAGTTGAAAACGATGACAGAGAGCAGAAAAATTGGTTGGCATTTCGATAATAGTTACAGCCGTTTGCCGGAACCATTTTATGCAAAGACAGATCCGGAAAAAGCTCCTTCACCAGAACTGGTCATATTCAATCATCCGTTGGCAGAGTCGCTCGGATTGAATGCCGAAGCGTTGCAAAGTGAAGAAGGAGTGGATATCCTCGCCGGAAACCGAATACCTGAAGGCGCTGCGCCAATTGCGCAAGCATATGCCGGGCACCAATTCGGCCACTTTACAATGCTTGGGGATGGACGAGCCGTTCTACTTGGAGAGCAAATGACGCCTGAAGGCAAGCGGATCGATATTCAGCTAAAGGGCTCTGGAAGGACACCATTCTCTCGTGGCGGCGATGGTAGGGCAGCGCTCGGTCCGATGCTTCGAGAATTTATCATTAGCGAAGCGATGCATGCACTCGGAATCCCGACGACGCGGAGCCTTGCAGTCATAGTGACAGGAGCACCGGTTCAACGTGAGGAACCATTGGAAGGAGCTGTGTTGACACGAATTGCAGCAAGCCATATCCGTGTCGGTACGTTCCAATATGCAGCCGCGCGTCAAGTCGTCGAGGATTTGCGGACGTTGGCGGATTATACGATTGATAGGCACTATCCGGAAGTAGCAAATGACCCAAATCCTTACGTGTCACTGCTCCGAAAAGTGATGGAAAAGCAAGCGTCGTTACTTGCCAAATGGCAGTTGGTCGGGTTCATTCACGGCGTCATGAATACAGACAATATGGCAATTAGCGGCGAAACGATCGACTATGGACCGTGTGCCTTCATGGACACGTATGACCCGGCGACCGTCTTTAGCTCCATCGACCGACAAGGCCGCTACGCGTATGGCAATCAACCCGGAATTGCCGAATGGAATCTTGCCCGTTTTACCGAAACGCTTTTGCCGCTCTTTGATGAAGACCAGGAGAAGGCTATCGACATTGCCGAACAGACGCTTTCAGGATATGCGAAGCTGTATCATGGTTATTGGCTCGCGGGAATGAGAAGTAAGCTTGGTTTGTTTAATGAAGATCAGCAAGATGAAACGCTCGTGAAAGATTTGCTAAAGATCATGAAAGACAATCAAGCGGATTACACGAATACATTCCGTGCATTAACGATTGGCGATTTGAACGCACTGCCGATGTGCAAGACGACTGAGTTTAATGAATGGCATGCTCGCTGGAAGGCGCGACTGGAAAGTGAAGCAAAATCGGAATCTGCCGTGAAACAGCTAATGCGCGAAAACAATCCATCCATCATTCCGCGAAACCACCGTGTGGAGGAAGCATTGGAAGCAGCGGTTGAAGGGGACTTTAGCGTGATGGAAAGTTTGCTTGCCGCACTTGAAAATCCATATGCTTACTCAGCCGATCAAGAAAAATACGTCGCACCATCTGCATCGGAAACTCCGTATAGAACATTTTGTGGGACTTGATTTGCCGAGCACTCATAATCACCACGAAAAGACCAAACCATTATTGGATTTGGTCTTTTTTGACGAAACCAAATCCATTTTCTTCCGTATATAAGATAATCAATCAGATGGGGTGGTATCATGTCATATACAATTCTAATCTTTTTAGCAATCGTCTCAATCGTTGTCACTATCCATTTACTGACGAAGGACAGGAAGTTGCGGAAGCAATTTCGACGGGAATGGGAATCTGGGATATTTAGCAGACTGCATGAAGCGCCCGAATCAATTGCCTCGTACTGGAAGAACAAAAAGAACAGCGTATCAAGTTATGATGGAGTCGATCTGCTGACGTGGCATGATCTGTCGATGGATCAGGTTTTCCAAAAGATCAATTATACGCAAACGAGCGTCGGGTCAGAGTATTTAGTAAACCAGCTAAGGGATATTACACTGTCCCTCGACCATTTCGAGGAAGACGAACAACTATACATAGCATTGGAAAACAATCAAGAACTTCGGGAGGAAATCCTGCTTATATTGTCCAAGCTCGGCAAGCGCGACTATACAAATTCCTCCTCGTTTTTTTACGATAAATCCCATAAAGGTCTTAATAATCCGAACCTATTCCTCATTCTGGCATTGTTACCGGTCGCCTCAATCGCTTTACTGTTCTTCCAACTGAAATGGGGCCTCCTTTGTCTATTTCTATCATTTATAATCAATTCATTTATGTATTACCGCCATAAAAATGCCCTGGAATATGGCCTGCATTCTGTTAATTATGCTGCATGCATTATCAATACAGGAAAGAAGCTAGCGTCATTGCAAGAAGCACCAATTTCCAAGTATACGAACCAGTTGAAGACCAATATGAAACCGCTGAAAAGAATATTGTTCCTGAGTAATTTTGTTTCCATTGGAAATAAAGGCGGGGGAGAATTCGATGTTATTTTTGAGTATATCCGTATTTTATTCCTCATCGATTTTATTTCCTATAGCAAGATTATAGACACAGTAACAAAGCATGCAGAAAGTTATCGTGAAGTTTGGCAAGTCATCGGGAAGCTAGATGCCGCAGTGGCGGTTGCCTTTTATCGGAACACGCTCACTTCCTACTGCACGCCTAACTTTACCGATTCAGAGGAATTGTCTTTCACTAACATGGCACACCCGTTACTTGACGAACCGGTAACCAATACTTCCCGATTAGGGAAGTGTACACTTATTACAGGATCAAACGCTTCAGGAAAATCGACGTATAGTAAGGCTGTCGCAATTAACGCCATTTTAGCCCAAACAATTCATACTGTGCTAGCTGATGAGTGGACGATGAAACCGAGTTTTGTTGCGACGTCAATGGCCGTGCAGGATAACGTGTTGGAAGGGGATAGTTACTTCATTGCAGAAATAAAATCATTGAAGCGTATTATTAAGCTGCTTGAAGAAGGAAAACCGTGTTTATCCGTCATTGACGAGCTTCTGAAAGGGACAAACACGGTGGAACGGATCGCCTCTTCCGCTGCTATGATGGATTGGCTGTCAAAAAGCAAAGGAATTAACATTACAGCTTCCCATGACATTGAGTTGACCGAAATGATGAAGCATTCCTATGAAAATTATCATTTCACGGAGACATTCAAAGACGGTGATATTCATTTTGATTATAAAATACGATCTGGTCCTTCCAATTCAAGAAATGCGATAAAACTACTCGAAGTGTTGGTTTACCCGGAGCATATAACCGAGCAGGCAAATCGATTGGCGAAGGATTTCATGAATGAACGTGAGTGGGAAGTGCTTATGAATTGAAAATGAGTGCCATCTAACGCCCAGAGATTTTCCGCTGGGCATTTCTTTTGAATCTTTTTACATAACTTTTGAACTTTTTTAAGTTTACGCAGTCTAATATGTAAGGAGGGCGAATGAGGTGTTAGAAATAGACGAGAAAGCGATAAGTGAAAAGGCGATACGTGGTGACGATGAGGCCTTTCTAGCGCTCATGCAGCTTCATAAAGAGGCGCTCCTTCGAACGGCGATTGCATTCTTGAAAAATGAGGCGGATGCATTAGAAGCACTTCAAGAAATAACGTATCGGGCGTATAAAAATATTCATACGGTTAGAGAACCGGCGTATGTGAAAACGTGGATGATCCGCATTATGATGAACTATTGCCAAGATCAGTTGAAGATAGGTAAACGGTTTATTATAACTGGAGAAGTGGACGAAACGATTGGCAAGAAAGATGTCTACCAACTTGAATTGGCTGAAGCACTTGCCACATTGAAACCAGACGAACAGCAGTTGATTTATTTAAAATACTTTCAGGAAGTGAAAATAAGGGAAATCGCAGAACTATCAAGTATACCGGAAGGCACGGTGAAATCGAGGCTACATAAGATTTTGCGGTCGCTTCGGAGTCACTTTGGGGATAAAGGAGGAATGAATCATGTATGAGAAGGAAGAAGGAAAACTACTGGAAATGAAAGATCAGCTGGAGAAGATTCACCTACCTTTGGACGAAGCGGATGAAGCGATTCGCGCAGGATTTGACCGAGCGAGACGTGATAAGGCGAAGGCGCGGAAAAGGCGTAACAGGATTTGGTCATTAGTTGCGGCTGCACTGCTCTTCTTCACATTTGTCACCTCAATCCGTGTGTCGCCGGCATTTGCAAATGCAGTTGCGTCGATACCAGGGATGGAAAAGTTCGTGGATTTGATTCAGTTTGATAAAGGACTTGAAGGTATTTTTAAAAATGACTATTACCAAAAAGTCGATGCGGTTCAAACGAAAAATGGGTTGACGTTGACGATTGATGGCGTCATTTTGGATGAGACCGGGATGAATATATATTACACGATGCAGTCGAAAGAAGCAGTGAATGGGTTTAGTATTCAATACGTCGACTTGGAAAACGCTCCGCCGGGCGGAATATCATATGGCGGCGTCTCCAGTCCATTTGAAAAATCCAGAGAATGGGCCAGTGAAATTAAGTACTATTTTCAGAAACCTACTTTATTTAAAGACTTATCTTTTACCGTGGAGATGGATGTTTTATTCCAAGGGGAAACTATTTCGTTCTCGTTGCCATTTGAGCTGAAGGAGAACGTGAAGCAAGGTAAAACAATTGTTGTAAATGAAGAGGTCGAGATTGAATCGCAAAAACTCACGATTAAGGAAATCACCATTTACCCATTGCGTGTCGCCGTGCATATTGCTTTTGATGAAGCGAATTCGAAGGAAATCCTAGGGTTTGAAGATATGCGATTAGAGGATGAGAATGGCGAGGTCTGGGGATCTATCCAGAATGGCGTAAGTGCTAGGGGTGGGGGAATCTATTATCTGCAAAGCAATTATTTTGAGGAACCTAAACAGCTTTTCTTACGCATCAATAAATTGCAGGCATTGGACAAAGATGAAACTACTTTGGTTATTGATACGGAAAAAGGCGAAATCCTCAAAGGTCCGAAAGATGGCAAGTTGAAAATTAAAGATTCTTCGTGGTCTGGAGTGCACCTTGTCATGCCGAATGCTGGAGACGATCCAACACATTCTTACGATATGATTTCAATAGGTAAAGATGCAAATGCCAAGGAGATTTATATTTCATCGACAGGAATGCATATGGATGAAGAGGGAACGAGGCATTGGGATATGACGTTTGATACATCAAATTATACGAACCCACTTCGCTTGGAACTGACGCGTTATCCTAACTACATTACCGGTAATGTAAAGATTGAGCTGAAAAAATAATGAGTTTGACAGGCAAGAGCTCATAAATCGTCGCAGCCGCTCATAAATCCGGAAAATTGCTCATAAATTGTCGCAGGCGCTCATAAATGCGAAAAATTGCTCATAAACCATTACAAGCGCTCATAAACTCCAAGAAAAGACCAAACCATTTTGGATTTGGTCTTTTTTGTCTCTGTAGACAAAACGTACGTTCGCTTTGAAGCCAAAAAAAATTACTGCTTCCTCAAATAAAGCGGGTCAAAGAAAATCTCATACCCTTTATAACTCGTCGAAACACCAAATCGGGAGTAGTAATGAGCAATAGACGTCTTCAAATAATCTTCCGTCACCTCAAGATGTGTGCACACTTCCTCAACCGTTTTGAAACCCAATTCATGGCATTCGATCAATTTATCCAACGATACAATCTTTTCGTACCCCCATCTTCTCGCAAGCAGCTCCAACTTCAAATTCGTCAGCTTCTGGAGGTCCGTAATATCGCCGTACGTCGTTTCGTAATGGCCGATTTCCTCTGCCAAAATGCAATGTTTTTCGTACAGACCCCGATTTTTATCAATGAGCACGACATCGTCCATATAAAGGCCCGCAAGCCCCGGTGGCAGCGTTTTTACTTCCTTTATGAGCAAATGGGGATATTGGGCAATCAGGGATTCATAGGTCATGAAACCACCTCACTTTCGTTGTGACTTAATGAATTGAATGTATCTTTTTATTTCTGCAAGCTCCTCCTCAGTTAGATCGTCGTCGATATGGGCGGCAATCGTTTCAACTGGTGATGACTTTTCAGACACGCTTAACCCGAGCATTTCATCCAATGAAACATGAAACGTTTCGGCAATCGCTTTAATCATTCTCGTTTTCGGTTCGATGGAATCGGACTCCCACTTCGATACCATCCCTTTTGTAATCGAGAAACCGAGCTTTTGATTAATTCGCTCCGCAAATTCCTCTTGGGATAATTTATGTTCGCTCCGGATCTTTTTAATTTCGCTGCCTATAGAATGCATCATGCAACCCCCTATTCGTTAAGGATAGTATAGCCCGTAGTTTCTTTTATGACAACTATTTTAATAAAAGTGGTTGTAAATGAAACCTACGCATGATAAATTAATTACTACAAAGTTTCATTAATGAAACCAAAAGCATGAGGGGTGATTTTTATGACGAAGGAGGAAATGGTTCAACTTTTGAAGGACTATCATTGGATGATTAACAGCGTCAAAGTTATTCGAGAAGGGATGAATGAAGTCAGTGAGGGAATGACGGCGCGGTACGGACTAGAAGCGGCGATGCCGAAAGCGAGCGGCGGACGTCCGAGCGATCCAATTTACCGGGAATTCAACAGAAGGGAAAGGCGATTGAAGAAAGTGTACGAGTATGAACGGAAAATTCAACTTGTACAGGAACGAATTCCGCTTATTACAGAAGACCGTGAAATCGAAGTGCTACACTGGTTGCTTGAAGGGAAGAGTTTGCGGTGGATTGGTCGTCATATGCAAGTGTCGGACCGCCAAATCGGCAGGATAAAAGATGCCATCATCGACAAGATGTTGCAAATGTCGCATATGCCGCATATGTCGTAGAAATGACGAGGCGAAATCTTTCGAGTTACAATGGGTGCAGGCCAAGTATCCAGCTTCGAATGGCAACTGCTCGAGTCACAGTTACCCGCCATTCTCCGCTTAGGAAATCGGTCACGAGTAGCATAACTATCATAGAATTTAAAAGAACGTCCAATGTGGCGTTCTTTTTATTTTCACTAAAAAAGGAGGGATGGCATGACCGCTAAAGAGTTGCTCGGTTATTTTTTGACGCAGGGCCCGTTTGCAGTCCTGTTCGTTTGGTTGTTTTGGTATCAAGTGAAAAGTAGTGAGTCGAGGGAAATGCGTTATCAGTTTTTATTGGAAGCGATGGCGGAAAAGTACGATGACATTGTGGAAGAAATTCGACAAGTAAAAGAGCGGTTGCCAAAGAAATAGGCATCGCTTTTTTTATTGGACAGAAAGGAGGTGATGCCGTTAAAAAACGGACTTTAGAAAGGAGGTGGTCACGATGTAGACATCAAAAAAGGTCAAAATGTCGGACGGTCACGGAATAAAAAACAAAAAACGAGAGGAAGATGAAAAATGGTTAAAATTTATATCGATCCGGGGCATGGTGGAACAGATCCGGGAGCACAAGGAAATGGACTGAAGGAGAAAGATGTGAATCTCGCAATTGCGACACGCGTTAAGAACATGCTCGAGAATGAATACTCCAATGCGACGGTGCGGATGAGCCGTACGGGTGATCAAACTGTCGAACTGATACAGCGGACGAATGACGCGAATGCATGGGGTGCTGATTATTATTTGAGCATCCATATTAATGCAGGTGGTGGGACGGGCTATGAGGATTTTATTCATAGCGCATTGTCGGATTCGTCGACGACAGCTCAACTGCGGAATACGATTCACGCCGAGATCGTGAAGCTGATTGATATGCCGAACCGTGGAAAGAAGAAAGCGAATTTCCATGTGTTGCGAGAAAGCAATATGCCTGCGATGCTGACGGAGAATGGATTCATCGACAATGCAACAGACGCTGCGAAAATGAAAACATCTGCATGGCTCGACAAAGCGGCAAGGGGACATGTTAACGGACTTGCCAAAGCGCTCGGCTTGCAAAAAGTAAGCAATCCGCCGCCGACAGGTACTCTATACCGCGTCGTCACCGGTTCCTTCACAACGAGAGCCAATGCCGATCAGCAAGTTGCTGCTCTTAAAGCGAAAGGCTTCGATAGCTTCATTGATGTCGTCGTCCTAAACGGCGTTACGTATTACCGGGTTATTTGTGGCTCTTTCACGGACAAAGCGAATGCGGACAAGCGAGTGGCTGATTTGAAAGCTGCCGGATTTGACGCATTCATACTTGTCGTCACTCAATAATGGACAAGCGACACTCAACGCGCTCACCATTGTAGTCAGTAACTGACAAGCGCCTGTGCAATCAATTCGTGCACAGGCGCTCTTACATATTAGATTCAATCATCGAAGTACTCATTCGTCAAATCCCCATTCACCCCAATAGCAGCCGCACTCCCGGATCCAGCCGCAATGACAAGCTGCGCTGGAACGATGTTTGCGGCATCTCCCGCGGCATACACATTCCACACATTTGTCCTGCCATACTCATCGGTTTGGATGCCACCGTACTCATTCAGCTCACAGCCGAGCTCTTCTGCAAACTGATTGCAATGGCTCCAAAGGGGAGTGACGAACCCGCCGGCGCGGTCAATGAGCGTGCCGTCTTCAAGCCGGATGCTCCGCAATTGTCCGTCATCACCTTCCAACCCGGCGATATTGTCTTCAAACACTCGGATGCCTTCCGCAAGCAGCTTCTCACATTCATCCGCCTCGAGTCGCCCTTCGCCATTCGTAAACACCGCCAAATCTTTGCTCCAAATAAACACTTCTTTCGCGAGCTTGTACACGTTTTTATCCGCAATGACGGCGAGCGGCTTATCACGAAGCTCCCAACCGTCGCAGTACGGGCAGCTGAATAAGCTTGTGCCGTAGAACTTTTCGATATTCGGTATGTTCGGCTGCTCGTCTTTCAAGCCTGTTGCTAAGATGATTTTTATCGTTTGAAAGCTGTTGCCTTCCGCTGTTTCCAGTTCAAAATGGATGTTGTCGAGCCGTTTAATGGAGACGACTCTTTCGCTTTTTATTTCCACAGAAGGGTAATTCGCAATATCCCGATGGGCGAGGCGTCGGAACTCGCCTGGTAGAATACCGTCACGAGTAATGAATCCATGGGCCTCACGCGTCACCCGGTTACGGGCGTGATTATCATCGAAAAGCAGCACCTTTCTTCTCGCTCGTCCAAGTACAAGGGCGGCATTCAATCCAGCCGGTCCACCGCCAATAATGAAACAGTCATACATCATGAATCCATTCATCCTTTTTAGTGCAAGTGTACCCTTGCGAAATGAAAATAAGCTTTACGTATGGCGAGGACAAAAAACATTTTCGGTTCATGAAAACATGCCGGCTTACTTATACTGAACTATGGAGGGATGAGGTGGAGAAAAAGATGGTAGAGCGAGGCATTGGCCTTGGATCTTGTTTAGCTGTCGTCATTTCATGGAGTGTGTATAAATCAATTCTTTGGGCCATTTTTCATGGAATACTTGGATGGATATATGTCCTTTATTATGCATTAACGAGATAACCCGTACGTTTTGGATGAGCTCATTTTTGGGAATACTAGACGTATCAACTAAAGGGGTGATCATCATGAAAAGCTATGCTGGCGATAAAAATGATAAATCAAATGGACTTTCAAAAGACTCCGCTCAGATGGCGAACGAAGCAGCTAAAAAAGCAGAAACGCAGCTAGAGTCAATTAAAGAAGAAGCCCGGAATGAATTGAAGAAACAGCAGAAGCAATAGATGAATGAATGAAGGATGCCTTCCGGAATGGGGGGCATTCTTTTCATCCGGATAGAAAATCTATCAATTTAGAAAATAAAGAATGACTTTACCCTCCCCATGTATTATGATGTTGCTGAATACAAATAATAGGGGGTTAGGTCAATGAAACTTCGCGTTTCTGCTGTGCAATATCATTTGCACACAATCAGCTCCTTTGAGGAGTTTGCGGCGCAATGTGAACACTACATTCGCAATGCTCAAGAGTACGATGCTGAGTTTGTTTTATTTCCGGAATTCTTTACGACGCAATTGCTTTCCATTGGTGATGAAAACGGAAAAGCGCTGTCGATCGATGCGCTACCAAGCTTTACAGATCAATACATCGAACTGTTCACAAAGCTAGCAAAAGAAGCGAACATGCATATAATCGGCGGCACTCATGTTTTGGAGCGTGAGGGGCGCCTTTATAATGTCGCCCATCTATTCTACCCGGATGGCACAGTGGAGGAGCAAGCGAAATTGCACATAACCCCTTTCGAAATAGAAGGGTGGAATATGGCTGCGGGCGATGAGTTGAAAGTGTTCGACACGGAGAAAGGTAGAATTGCCATTTTGACGTGTTATGACATCGAATTTCCTGAAATCGTCCGGATGGTAAAGGCGATGGGGGCGGATGTCATTTTCTGTCCGTCTTGCACGGATGATCGTCATGGGTTTCATCGCGTCCGGTATACGAGCCACGCGCGTGCGATTGAAAACCAAGTCTATGTCGTGTTGACAGGGACGGTCGGCTCCTTGCAAACTGTCGATCTTATGCGCGCGAACTTTGGGCAAGCCGCAATCATTACACCGAATGACATTCCGTTCCCTCCGAAAGGGTTAGCAGCGGAAGGCGAGATCAATCAAGATATGCTCGTCACGGCTGATCTCGATTTAAGCTTGTTGTACGAAGTGCGTGAGAAAGGTTCGGTGACAACGTGGCGCGATCGCAGAACCGATTTGTATACAGATTGGGAAGCGACTTCAAACGGGAGTGAGAGCCGTGACCTATCGCAGTGAAGTGATGGTTCCCTATAATGGGGGCTTCATTCCTGTCGTTGTCCGCAATTATACAAGGGAAGACTTCGCTGCGATGGTTGCTTTGCAGGCGGAATGCTTTCCGCCGCCATTCCCAGAGGAGCTTTGGTGGAATGAAGAGCAATTGGAGAATCATGTGAGCCTGTTTCCAAAAGGTGCCATTTGTGTTGAACATAACGGTAGACTTATCGGATCGCTTACAGCGTTGCGTGTAAATGTTAATCCTAATGAGCCGGAGCATACGTGGGAAGACGTTACGGATGGCGGTTATATTCGTACGCATATCCCTGGCGGCGACACGCTCTATATTGTCGACATTTGCATTAGCCCGGAGTTCCGGAAGGCGGGGCTCGGCAAATGGATGATGCAGGCGATCTATCAGCTTGCCGTCAAGCTAGATGTTGAGCGGGTACTTGGCGGAGGGCGGATGCCTGGCTACGGGAAGGTCGCAGGAACAATGTCTCCGGAGCAATATGTCGATGCCGTCATTCAAGGGATATTGAAGGATCCGGTCATTACATTTTTGCTTCGGTGTGGACGCATGCCTGTTACGTTAATCGAAAACTATTTGGAAGATGAAGAGTCGCATAATCATGCACTATTAATGGAATGGAAGAATCCGTTCAAGAGGGGGAACTAAAGATGGAATTTATTCGCGTGAACAATATTGAAGATCCGCTATTTGCGAAGATGCACACATTATTGGGGGAGATTTTTCCGCCGGAAGAGGTTTTAGAATTCGAACTGTGGAAAGAGCCGCTTGAGGACCCGAGCATCCGTGTTTTTGTTGCAGTGCATGAAGAGGAAGTCGTCGGTGCGACAGAATACCGCTATTATCCGAATTGGAATATCGCGATGACGGATTTTACGATTATCGGGCAGTCGGGCCTTGGCATCGGTCGTTTCTTAGCGAAAAAGCGTGAAGAAGACTTGCAACGGCTTGCGCACGAAAATGGCAAGACGTTGTTCGGCATGTTCGCTGAAATTTACGATCCGTATGAACGCGAAGATTTCGCTTTCGGCGGTGTTATGGCGATGAACCCGTATGTCCGCAGGGAAGTGCTTTCCCATCTCGGCTACAAGCGCCTCGATTTCGAATACGTCCACCCTTCGTGGAAAAACGACGGGGAAGCGGTGGAAGGACTCGATTTCTGCTTCATGCCAACGGATGAGCAAGTGACGGAAATTCCAGCAAGTCTCGTCGTTGATTTCCTAACGGATTACTATTCCGTCTTGTCGAATAAACCACAGCGTTGGCTCGATATGATCGATGAGCTAAAGAAGAAAGAAAACGTGGAGCTCTATCCACTATAAACGTAAAATCCACGCAATCCTTACAAAAGGCTGCGTGGATTTTTGCCTCTAAAACTAATTAAGCAGTTCAATCTCTCTTTTAATAAATGCCGATCGTTCTTCGATATACGTACAAATGTAGTCGGGTTCGTTGTCAAAGAGATCGATAGAGTCCTTTTTATACGGATCCAACAATACATAAGGGCGAAGCGTTGCGTGCATTCTTTCTATTTTTGGCTTCAAATAATCCACAGTGAATTGATGGCTCATAATATCCGTTAACAAACTTTTGTATTCGTTCCGGAATGTTTTACAGTCGAGAATCCTTGCTGTCAGTGTATTAAAACCTGTGATTCGTAAGTAATCACTTTCCATTTCTTCGCCATTTACGTCCCGCCCCCATGTCGCGTCGTAATCCCAAGGGATGATTTCATATAACCCGCTCTCCTTATTCCGGTAAAGTGCGTAGTTATGCACAAAACCATCGAAATTTTGAGTGAAAACGACACCGGCGAGCCAACGTAAATAGTTATCCACATGTATATAATTCACAATTTCCTTGTCAAAGTTATCCCTCGGAATTGTATTAATGTCGATAATCATTTGATGTAAATGATCTATGTCTTCTTGCGTCCCGCATTTTTGCTCATATCCAATCGTCAGGGATTTTTTCACTTCATTGTCCAAGTCGCTCATTAACGAAAAATTAGCGTCCCCATCGACTGCATAAAAGATAGAACCAGATGGCAATTGTCGATTTGTAAGGAATTGCTCATCGACTGATTCCAATTCTAAGTACACCCCTTCGTTTCTACCATTCACTTTCAAAAAGACAAAGCGGGCTTCTGGTGCTAAACAACCGATGTCGTTAAAAAAATCAAAGGAAAGTTTATTTCTAACTAATGATGGATCCTTAAATTCAGCATTCAGATGAAAGACATTAGCATTTCGATACGTTGCAGGCTTGTATAAAGAGATTTGATATGACTTTTTTGGGAAGTCGCGGATATGGGATCCCCGATACGCGATGTCTACTTCGAATTTTTTTCCGTTTATCGTTAGCTTTGCAGAAACAGGCTCATCAATCCAAATATCTTTTCGGAGTTCATTTAAATCTAATGGGTGAATAAAAAGTCGATATTCAGGTAGTTTCTCGGTAGCTCCCATGAAAATCCCACCCCTTCGCTTATTATTCTATTTCTATGAATAATAATGAAAGATGTTTCCGTTACAAAATTTATTGTAAACTGTGCACTTACCTCTCCCCATGTTAAGTGTGGAACGTACTTTAAGAAGAGGGAGAAAGTCGTGTGAAACGCGCGCTTCTATCTCTTCATCAAGAGGGGAGGATTGGACATGTCACTCTTTTTTGAGGATGCAATACAGAGAGCGAGGGAAAAGGTTAGTCGTTTAGGGCTTGAAGACTTTATGTTTCAAGATCCTCGAAGTAACAGAAGGACTTCACGGAAAAAACGTAGAACTAGCAGAGTTCGTGCAACCGACCGCGATCGCCGCCGCACAAGTAGGGTTAGAGTAACCTTATGCAATAGATGTGGAAACAGAGTTCGAGTAACTTCCCGCAATCGCCGCCGTACAAGCAAAGTTCGTGGAACCGACCGCAATCGTCGACATACAAGTAGAGTTCGAGCAACTGACCGTAATCGTCGACATACAAGTAGAGTTCGAGCAACTGACCGCAATCGTCGACACACAAGTAGAGTACGAGCAACTGACCGCAATCGTCGACACACAAGTAGAGTACGAGCAACCGACCGCAATCGTCGACACACAAGTAGAGTTCGCGCAACCGACCGCAATCGTCGCCGCACAAGTAGAGTTCGTGCGACCTCACGTAATAAATGTTGTGGGAACAGAGGTCAAGTAACTTCCCGCAATCGCCGCCGCACAAGCAGAGTTCGCGCAACCGACCGCAATCGCCACCGCACAAGCAGAAACCGAGTCACATCACGTAATCGAAGAAAAGATGTTTTTGGAACATCCTTTACTCCACGACCTAATTGTAGAAACCGAGCCACATGCCGTACTCGGTGGTTCTAAACGCCAAGAACCTGGCATCACACCAATACAAAGCTTAATTAGTTCCGGTCCCATTAAATAACCCGTCCAGCAAAACATGCTAGACGGGTAATTCTTTTCTTATTACACGAATAAACGCAAACTTAGTTGCCCTTTTTCATAATAAAGCTCACATGTCTTCCAGCCCGCTTGTCTTGGCGGTACGAAAAGCCATCTGGACTCACATAGGTGCATGTCCGATCGATTGTGATGCGACTTTCCGGGACACCCGCAAGCTCAAGTTGCCTCTTCACCGTTTTTTGATTATCGATATGGTATTTATTCGTCGCCTCATTGAAATACATGAAGTCGTCCGCATAGCCGAGCGCTTTGAACTTCACATACACATCCTCGTCCACTTCAAACTTCTCCTGACTTAACGCCAACCCGAGTTGCACGTGAAAATCGCTTAGTTGGCATCCTTCTTCTTTTTTCAAATGCTCAAACACTTTCAGCGTAATCTCTTTAACAGTTCCTTGCCATCCTGAATGAATGACCCCGACAAGTCCATTCACTTCATTCCAAAAAATGACCGGTACGCAATCGGCTGTAAAGCTGCAGAGCAGAACATTCGGCTCAATCGTGTAAAGCGCATCCGTATCCGGAATGGCGGTCGCGCCAACTTCAGCACCGCGCCCTTTGTCAGCGAGTGTAACTTTATGTACATTCGCGCTGTGGGTTTGACTGGCGCAGACGAAATCCTTGGGACTACAGTGCAGGAAAGTCGCCAATCGTTTTCGGTTTTCCACTACAGTCTCTGGATCTACACAAGCATGGAACGCCATATTATTATGTTCAGGCGCAGTATCATCCCTCAATGTCGTGCCTGCAATGAATTTATTATTGTCGATATATATTTTTGTTTTCATATCATCACCTGCTATTACTATACGCGAATTCTTTTCGGACAACCATGATAGATGTGCCGGGCAATAAAATTTAGGGGATAATGAACTTTTCAAGGGTATGATGACTCTTATAGGGGAGAGGTGAGGTTGTGAAGGTCGTTCGGTTAGTAAAAAAAGCAAAAAAAGGGAACAAAGAGGCATTGCTCCAATTGATTATGGATCAGCGAGATGACTACTATCGTCTTGCCCTTACATATATGGGAAATGAAAATGACGCGATGGATGCAATGGATGAGATGATTGTCAGATTGTATGAGAATGTACACCAGCTAAAGAAAGAAGCAGTTTTTTACAGCTGGAGCAAAACCATTCTCGTAAATTGCTGTAAGCAGATGCTGAAGAAGCGGCAAAAAATAGTGTTTTTAGATGAATGGGAATCCCAAGAATCAGTTCATGATCCTTATCGACAAAGCGAACAGCAAATGGAACTACAGGAAATGCTGAAGTGTGTGAACGAATACCAGAAAGAAGCGATCCAATTGAAGTACCTTCATGATTTAGATTACGAGACAATCGCTGCAATAACGAATGTAGCGGTCGGTACGGTGAAATCGAGGGTCTTTCAAGGATTGAAAAAAATAAGAGAAGAATACAGAGGTGAATCCCATGAGTAAAATTGAAAAACGACTGGCCGAAGAGCATGATCGTTTGAATAATATAACGGCGCCTGCGGAATTGGAAGGACGTCTAAGGCATGCATTGGACAAGGTCCCCGTAACGAGGAAGGTTAAACCGAAATGGCCACTAGCGGTTGCCGCACTGTTATTCTTATGCCTCATCGGCTATAACTACAATGGGTTAGCATATTACGGGAAGAAAATAATGGGTTTCGATGATTTAATGAGCGGCACACTCGCCGAATTGAATGAAGAAGGAATGGGGCAGACAATAGGGAAGGGTGTATTGCTTGAAGATGGGACTGAATTGACGGTGGATGGCATTATGACGGATGCCAATCAATTGATTCTCTATTACACGCTGACGAATTTTGATGAAATGGAAGACATTATTTTTAAAGGAATTACCGGCTTTCTAACAAAGTCTCATATGGGCGGTGGAACATCCATCATCAATGAAGAGCAATCTGAGATCAAAGGGCAAATGATTTTTGACCCTGTCAGTCCATTTGCAAAAAAGCTGACATTGGAATTCACCAAACTGACGGTAGATGGCAAATCGCTCTCGGGCAGTATTGCATTTCCGTATGACCCGAACAAAGCAATGCAAACTGAAATACGACAGAGAATTAACAAATCGGTAAAAGTCGACACGGGAACAATTAAGTTCAAAACGATTACAGCTACTCCTACGGTTACAATAATTAAAGGAAAAGTGAATGTGCGAAACCTCAGCCGAGTTCAGATTCCTTTCGACAAGGTAGAGTTGCTTGCGAATGGAGAGCCTGTGGAAATGATAGGTAGTGGCTTGAAATCCTCGCTGGGGGGAAAGAAATTCGAATTGCGTTTTGATGCATTGCCAAAGAAACTGGATTCATTGGAGTTCGTAGTTAAGGAATTTGTTGGCTACACTATAATCGATAAAAAAATACCGCTTACCTCTATAAAAGAGCAACCGTACTTGATAAAAGGAGAGGATGTTTGGGTGAGGGATGTCGTGAATACAGTTGATGGCGTGGAGGTAACAATTGCATCTGATGGAGATGTCCTCTTTGATGGTGTGACAATCGGGGGGGAAGAAGGTTCATATCCACTTCAGACAACTGTTCGACAAAATTATGAAGAATTTGAAGACGGGAAGATGTTGAAGGTGCGTACTTTAGTATTTTCATCTGAGACGACACCGAATTATTTGCAAATTAAAGGAATGCATCATATTAAGCCGGTCGATTATAAGATTGACATTCCTGTAAGGTAGAATAGCGTAAAGCAGTTGCCAACAAAACGGCAAAAAAAGCTCGGAATAAAGTTCGTAAAAAAGAGCAATAATAAATAGGCCACGACCGATTGCTTCCCCCCTGCAATCGGTTGTGGATTTTTTATTACTGCAAATAGTCTGGTCCGTTATTTTGTTTCTTCGTCACAGTTTCAATGAAGATGTTATCGGTTTCGGCCTGTTTAGGTTGATTCGACATCTGGCCGTTTTGAATGAGTAAAATTAACTGTTGGATATCCTCTTTTGTAGCTGGCTGTTTTTCTGGTTTCAACATGTATCCTAATTGACCGCTTGGTTCTAAAGTGGCGTATTGCACGTCACTTACTGAACTAATTCCATCTTGGCGAAGGCGTGCCTCCAATTTATCGACAGTGAACCGGAGTTTTCTCAAGTTCTCTATTTGGATAGTCCCATTCACAATGATAGGTACTGCTTTTCCAGAAATGGCAGTCTCAGATCTGTCAAATTTCAATTGAAGGAATTCTGTTGCGATGAGGCAAAGGACTAAAATGGCGGCGAGACCGAATGTTCTCCAAAGGCCATGTCCTGTAATAGGCTGGATCATTAATGTGCCGATTGAAATCATAATAATAACTTGCGGAATGGTCATTTGCGAAATGGACTTTCTCCCGGCAATCCGCAAAAGGAATACGCCAACTATGAAGATGAGAATTGTTTGCCAAACGAGATTCAAAATGATGTCCTCCTTCGTATTCCCGTTATTGTTTGTCGTATTTGAACAGTTATACATAATATGGACGGTGTGAATTCATTCGGGTCGGAAAAAATATCTAGATGCATGCCAATTTTATGAAAAGGTAAATACTTTATTCATTATTCTCTAATTCTCTTGTATAATAATGGTAGGCATCGAATGCCGAGAGACTATAAAAGGGAATGAGAACAATTAAAATAAAGTGGAAGAAGTTATTGGTCGTTTTTTCAATCGTCTTCCTCGTCATACAGATTGCGGGTAGCTTCTTTTTCTATGAGTTGGCGGTCAAGCGCGGTCCGAAAGAGTTTTTGCAAGGAAATGCAGATTTGGAAGTGTCAGATGAGACACTTGAGCTTTACACGAACGGGGATTGGAAAAAGTGGGTCGCTGATCAGAAGTTCGAAACACTCCAATTGACTTCTCGGGATGGACTAACGTTAACCGGCTATTATTTGCCGGCCTCGAAGCCGACAAATAAGCTTGTCATTTTGACACATGGGTATTTGGGTCACGCCAAACAGATGGGGCTCTTCGGACAGTATTATTACAATGATTTAGGCTACAACATTTTCATGCCGGATGCGCGAGGGCATGGCAAAAGCGAAGGGGACTACTACGGATTTGGATGGCCGGACCGGCTCGATTTAATTGACTGGACGAATCTGTTAGTGCAGAAGCTTGGTCCGAAGACAGAAATTGCGTACCATGGCTTATCGATGGGTGCAGCGACAGTGCTGATGGCGAGTGGCGAAGAGGAACTTCCTCATCAAGTGAATGCCATTATCGCAGATAGTCCATACCAATCTGTCTACCAACTGTTCACCTATCAAATGAACCGGATGTTTTATCTGCCCGCTTTCCCGCTGTTGGATAGCACGAGCACGTTAACGAAAGTTCGAGCGGGTTATTCATTCAGAGAGGCAAGCGCTTTGAAACAAGTAAAGAAAACGAGTGTGCCTGTTTTTTATATTCACGGAATGAACGATACGTTCGTGCCGACGGAAATGGCAGGGGAATTGGAACGGAGCACTTCTAGCGACACGGACATCTTCCTCGTCCCGAACGCCAACCACGGTGAAGCCTTTGCACTTGCCGGAGAGACATACAAAGTGAAAGTAAGTCATTTCCTCAATCAATATATGAAATGAAAAGCTGGTTCCCAATATGGGAGCCGGTTTTTTTATTTATTTAAAGGTTGTTATCTATTGAATATCAGAAGTTATCTATTGAATAAACGAATTTATCACCAAAAAGGGACTTTCCGCCCTCACTTTCATTGTCTATGCGATGTTTAGACAATCCACGAATGCAGCAAAATGAAAAGAGGAGGTGGTCCGTATGCTATTTGAAATTAAATCAGTAAGACATAAGCATGACCTAATTTCATTCACCTGGAACGATGTCGGCGGATTTTACAATGTGTACAAGGATGGCGAACATTTGTATGAAGGGTCCGTTCCCGAATTCCAGGACGGTGATTTCAAACACGGTAAGTTTTATCACTATATCATTGAACGGGTGAAAAACAATCAAGTCGTCGATGTAATCGCGATGCAAACTTCGGCTTTCGCCGAGCAGAAAAATGTCGAAAACCCATTGCAGTTGCTTGTCATGACGACAATTGTCGCAAAGACGCAAATTGCACTGTCGTGGGAGGGAATTAAAGATGTAGCGGCATATGAAATTTACAGGAATGGGGCTTTCATTGCAACAACTGAAACGAACAGGTTCATCGATCGGGACATTGATGTGACTCAGTCATACGTCTACATGATTCGTGCGAGAAGACCGCTACAAAAATCTGAGGAACGATTGACGTCGATGAAATCGGCAGTATCCAATCTGTTCGGCATGTTAAATCCTGCTACGACTAGAACAGAAGCAGCGATTGAGACGTTTACGACAATTAAGTTCATCGGCAAGCCTAGTGAGTTGCTAAAGCCAATTAATGAACGTGAACAGCAAATTACGAATGTAGATAGGTGGAAGTTCCGCTATACGACATTTCTTGAAGATAAGTGGGTCAGAAATCCAAATCCGCTGTCACCGAATCATTTCTTCGAAGGGGACGGTCGAGGATTCGATCCGAACGGGGACGGTTTCCGGACACGTGTCGACATTGAGCTTGCCTATGATGAGAAAGGGGAGCCGATGACTTTTACGAAAGAAGTCGGACCGACCGTCGCATATGATCATCTAAAGCGCTTTAGGGAAACTGCAAGAGCGTCCGCCGACGGCATTACGATGAAGCGAACCGACCATCAAAAAGGAGAAAGCGGTTTTCTACTCGTGCACACGATTGGCAATCCGTTGACGACTGCGCCGAAAATTGACTATGAAGTGAATGCTGTATTTAGAAGGACTGGCACATTCGATATGTCGGGCTATTTCGATCCGGCGCCACATCACGAAATCTATTTGATGAAAGGGAGAGGCGAGGCGTGGCAGCCTATATTACAAGTCGAAAGCAGGGGGCTCGCCTTCATGTCGGGAGCAATCGCCTATCATTATTGGCGCTGCTCGAACTTTGAGTAAGGCCCCCTTTTTGACAACGGAAACGGCTTCTGATATCGTTATCTTGAATTCAAGGTATTGAACTAAGTGAACAGCATGAGCTTCGTTCATTTACAATAGTAGAAATTAAGGGGGAGCCATCATGAGACATATTTTTAAGCAAGGAACTGACACGTCAAAACCGACGCTTCTTTTATTGCACGGAACTGGTGGGACAGAGCAGGATTTATTGCCGCTTGCAGGATTGATTGACCCGGATGCTTCTGTTCTTAGTGTACGGGGGAATGTGCTAGAAAACGGGATGCCTCGATTTTTCAGGCGACTAGCTGAAGGTGTATTTGACGAGGAGGATCTTGTCTTTCGGACGAAAGAATTGCATGCGTTTCTTGACGAAGCGGCGGAAGAGCATGGGTTTGACAGGTCGAATATTGTCGCAGTTGGGTATTCGAACGGCGCAAATATTGCGGCGAGCTTGTTATTCCATTATGCGGATTCACTGAAAGGTGCCATTTTGCATCACCCGATGGTGCCGAGACGGGGTATGAATCTTCCTGAGTTGTCAGGAGTCCCGGTGTTCATAGCAGCAGGGAAGAATGATCCAATTTGTCCAGCGCAGGAGACGATTGATTTACAGGAGTTATTAGCGGGAGCGGGTGCCTCTACGGAAGTCCATTGGGAAATGAACGGACACTCGCTCACGCGGACGGAAGTGGACGCGGCTGCGGAATGGTACAGTAAAAACTTCTAATTGTTTGAAGAGAAGCCGATCCTACGTGGGTCGGTTTTTTATTGCTTCAAAAGAGCAAACAAGTTATATCACTCCAATTAAAAGAAACCGACATTGAATCGGTTTTCACAAATCTAGTATCCTTTGAATTGCGTAACATGCTGCTTGTATTCAAAAATATCGATGGAATTAGAAGAACGGTTGGATTTAATTTTAATCAAAAAAGTGTTCTCTTCTGTTTGAACTTCATACATATACCTACCTACATACTTTACATTCGTTATTTCGGATTTATCTCCTAAAGACGCCTCTCTCATTTGGGGATCACTAAAAATAGTTGTGACTTTTTCTTTCGCGGTAAAGTGGTGATATGCGTTATACGGAGAAAGAAGCAAAACAGTACTAATCAACAAGAAAATGACAGTAGCAATTACGATCTTTTTTTTCATGCCTTTCCCCCATTACTTTTTTTCATGCCGTGGCCATATGAAATAGGAAGCGGAGATGAGAAGATCGATTACAAGGATGAGTGCCCATAGTTGCAGCATGTTGGAGAGGGCTTCTGTTTTGGATGTGTCATCGATCAAGTAAATCATGATTAAGAGGAAAGCACCACCGATGAGAAATGCAAGTACATGTTGCAATGAGCCTTTCATTGAGTGTTTCACATGTGCCAGGCCGTATTTACGGGCAGGCTTCGGTCCTTGTCTTTTGACATAATACAAAAAACGTTCGTCAGCCCAGCGGATCATACTTTTCCCAAATGCGACTGAAACACCGAGATAGATGGCGGCGATTGCATGGACTTGCGTAGCAATGGCGCCGTTATATAGATCATTCGCGGTGACGATTAACAATAGCAGATCAATGACAGGCGTTAAAGCTAGAAAAAATAAACCTAGACGTTTGTTATTGAAGATATATCTTGTGACAAGCCCTGCAACAATGGCAACCCAAAACCCAATTTCACACGCGATAATGATCCAAGCGATAAAATTCATAGAAACACCTCAGTTAGATATTATTCAATTGCAGCTTACCATAGAATGGAAGATTTGCATTTGTTTTATATGTAAATAAAGGGAGAAATATAAATAGACTGTAACTAATCCGGTTAACAGGCTATTCTTCATATCACTATGCACAACAGCTCCATTAACAAAAGTCAGGACCACATGATGGATCCTGACTCTTGTATGTTTTCAATGAGGAGCACTTTTCCAACCCGGACGATGATCAAGAAAGTTCTTGTAAGCAAATCCTTTCACTTCATCTTCGCTATACTTTGTTAAAAGCTCGTTAATTAAAGCGGGGTGCATCGATGCATCTTCGAGACCGATAACTTTTTCAGAGATGCCGTCAAAATCTGATCCTAACCCAATTTGATTGACACCACCAAGGGAACAGAAGTGATCAATATGTGCGATCACATCTGAAATGGACGCAGAACTTTTTTTGGTAACAAAAGGTGGGTAGTAGACGACGTGGATCAGTCCATTCTTTTTAAATAAATGTGTAGCTTGTTCATCCGTCAAGTTTCGCGGATGATCGCAAATTGTTTTCGAGTTGGAATGGCTTGCAATCGGAAACTGTGCCAAGTCGATGACATCCCAAAAAGCTTTTTCGCATAGATGGGAAACATCCGAAAGAATTCGATTTTCATTACAGAATCCGATAATTTCTTTCCCGAATGTAGTCAGGCCAGCCCCTCGCTCTTCTTCGACACCATCCGCTGCTAAGTTCGCGTTATTCCACGTCAATCCAATTGAAAGGACTCCAAGTTCACGGAGAATCGACAGCTTTTGCATATCGTTTCCGATGCAATCGACTCCCTCTAGAGTGAGAAATGCACCAATCTGTCCAACTTGGAGCTGATTAAAATCATCCCACGTTTTCAAAGCTTTCATATTTGGGTTTTTACCGATTACATCAGTATAAAAATAGTGGATCTGATCGAGTGCTGCTTGGAATTTTTGGTCCGACTTGATGGATGGTGAAATGAAAATGGCGAAAGCCTGGATTTGTACGCCGCCTTGTTTCAGTTTTTCGTACGTGACATCGAGATCAGTGGAATCTTTAAATGATAATTCCCCTTTTGCTTTATACATTTTAGCTAATACGTCACAATGCAGATCAATGAGATTCAACTGTAGCCATCCTCTCACCACAAGCTTTCATGAAAGCCTCGAATAACCGCCTGGAAACCTGATCTTCATTAGTTATTAAAGCTTCAGGGTGCCATTGTACGCCGACGACGAAATGATGAACCGTACTTTCGACCGCTTCCACAATTCCGTCACTCGCTTTTCCTGAGATGATAAGTGGGGCATGGATATCTTTCAACGCTTGGTGATGAAATGAATTTACACGGATTTTATCGGAAGTCGCGATGGATGCAAGGATCGTGCCTTTTTCAATATGGACCGTATGGGATTGGTGCTCTCTTTTCGCTTTTTGATCGTGCTGCAAGATCGGATTGGTGATTTGTGAAGTGATGTCCTGGTAAATCGTTCCCCCAAAAGCGACATTTAGCACTTGGTGCCCTCTACATATGCCGAGAATTGGTTTATCTAACGAAAGCATATGCTTCACGAGCTCTAATTCAATGGAGTCTCTTTCCGGTGTCACGTTGCCGAGCTTAGGTATTGGCTCTTCATCGAATAGTTGAGGTGCTATATCACCTCCGCCAGATATTACTAATCCATCGAGAAGCGTAGTGATGTGCTGTACGTCACGTTCCACTCCTGTCGGTATGATGAGTGGTATTCCACCTCCTGCAATGACCGCTTGGGTGTACGTGTTTTGAAGCGTGTGTGCAGTTGAATCTATGTTAGAAGTAATGCCAATGACTGGTTTCAAATCTCGATCCCCCTTCTTTAGTAGTGAATGGCAGTCTGTTGAAACACACTTTTCGTCATCCGCCGAATAGTCTGACGAACGAGTTGTTATAACTTTATCAAACGTGAAAGAACCTTTCAAGACGATTTCAACCTATTAAGTAATAATAAATTATTAAACTTGCAATAGTTTTTATAATCAGATAGAATAAGTTTGCAGACTCTCCGTTCGTCGTTTATTAGTAGTACAGAAATGTAAGCGCATTCAATTTGAATAGCGCTTCATTCTTCTGCATATGGTGGCTTTGTGTGCAATAAATGCACTTACTATAAGCAATCTATAAAGAATAGGGAGGAATGGAACATGGTACAAGCTGTTGAGAATCACGTTTATGCATTTCCGAACACAGAAGGGGCGAAGGTGAATTTTAAGGAACGCTACGATAATTTCATCGGCGGAAAATGGACAGCCCCGGTGAATGGACAGTACTTCGATAACCCGACGCCTGTTACAGGTAAAGTGTTTACGCAAGTTGCGCGTTCGACTGCGGAAGACATTGAACTTGCACTAGACGCGGCGCATGCTGCGAAAGATGCTTGGGGGAAATCTTCCGTTACGGAACGGGCGAATATTTTGTTGAAAATCGCTGATCGCATGGAAGCGAATCTTGAGATGCTAGCTGTTGCAGAAACATGGGAAAACGGAAAACCGGTTCGCGAAACGTTAAATGCCGATTTACCACTCGCGATCGACCATTTCAGATATTTCGCTTCAGCAATCCGTGCACAAGAGGGCGGTGTCAGCCAAATCGACAACAACACAGTGGCGTACCATTTCCATGAGCCGATTGGAGTTGTCGGCCAGATCATCCCTTGGAACTTCCCACTATTGATGGCAGTATGGAAGCTTGCGCCTGCGCTCGCTGCTGGAAACTGCGTCGTGCTGAAGCCAGCTGAGCAAACACCTGCATCCATCATGGTGTGGATGGAATTGATTGAAGACCTATTGCCTGCAGGCGTCGTCAACATCGTTAACGGTTTTGGTCTCGAAGCGGGCAAGCCGCTTGCATCCAACCCTAGAATCGGGAAAATTGCGTTCACGGGTGAGACAACGACGGGTCGTCTCATTATGCAATATGCATCACAAAACTTGATCCCTATGACACTTGAGCTTGGCGGAAAATCGCCGAACATCTTCTTTGAGGATGTCATGGCAGAAGATGATGCGTTCCTTGACAAAGCGATTGAAGGCTTCGTCATGTTTGCCTTGAACCAAGGGGAAGTGTGCACATGTCCTTCTCGCGCATTAATTCAGGAGTCCATTTACGACAAGTTTATGGAGCGTGCACTTGAGCGAGTAAAGGCGATTAAGACTGGTAACCCGCTTGATCCAACAGTAATGATGGGTGCGCAAGCTTCGACAGAGCAATTGGAAAAAATTCT